>JAAYCD010000045.1 GCA_012744375.1 Erysipelotrichaceae bacterium
AAGGCCCCCCAAAACAAAAACCGAGTAAACAACAAGTAAAGTAATCATTAGCGGTTTTTCGACTTTTTTTAATTCCGGAATGAGTAAGATAATTCCAGAAATTAACAT
This sequence comes from Erysipelotrichaceae bacterium, assembly GCA_012744375.1. Classification (GTDB taxonomy): domain Bacteria; phylum Bacillota_I; class Bacilli_A; order RFN20; family CAG-826; genus RUG14515. Next base: position 109 of record JAAYCD010000045.1, read on the forward strand.
CGTTATAACTATAATTATTCCTAAAACATCGGGTGTTTCAGTAAATGTGCCTAGAAGTGACAGTGTGGCAAAAACAATTGAATATATGGCCACTACTTTTTTAGCCGAAGAACTTTTCATAATATTTCCTTTTATAAATATGTACAAATTATAAAACAAGCGGCTCACTAAGTTAACAAATATATTTGTAAAAGGTTTTTCATTTGATGTTATTTTACTTAAAGTTATATAATTTAACTATCAGTAAAGGGGTGATATACAATGAAAGTTAAAAATGATAGATTAGTGGCTTTTAATAAAAACTATATTTTGGAAAGTGCCGACAAATTATTTGTGGCACAGGGATTAAACAATACTTCGATGGACCAAATTGCGCGTGAAGCTAAATTAACTAAGCCCACTCTTTACGCTTATTTTAAGGATAAAGATGAAATATATAGTACCTTGGTTTTTGATTTCATGAAAAACGTTTTAGACATCATTAATTACCGTAAATCATACCCTTTTTTCGATATGGCTTTTCATGAAATAGGCGAGGAACTGCTCGCCCTAGCACTAAAATATCCTCTTTATTTTGATGGAATGGTTGGTTATCTCAATGTCGAAATCGAAAAAGATAATACTCCACAAATATATCGTGATATTTACCTTGTGGGCAATGAAATAAACGAGGCGTTATTTATCTTAGTTAAAATGGGAAAAGAGACGGGTGAAATCAGCACCGATAAGGATGAAGATATGTTGATCTTTTTCCTATGGGGGGCAATAATCGGGATTATTAAAATGTGCCTCAGTAGGAACGAAAATATAAAAGATAAAAAGGAATTATTGCACTTTTCCTGGGCTAGATTGCTGCAATCTTGTAAATAAAACAAATAATAGGAGTAATTATGTGGATTATTTGTTACTAATGGCATCGACTGGTTTCTTTCTTGCAATATTGAATACTGGCAAGAAACTAGCAACAAAGGCGACGAAAAATGAAATTAAGAGCAATAAACCAACTTGTCTAAATGAGAAGTTAAAAATCGTAATTACTAATCCAACACCCGACCTTAACGAATCATTAATAAAGTAGACCGCAACGAAAGCCGCGATTGAAGAAAGAACAAAATTGATAAAAGCGACAATCGCACTTTCATTAAAGAAAATTCTAAATACATCACTACTTCGAGCACCTACCGCTCTTAAAATACCGATTTCTCGTTTCTTAAAGGAAACGCTACTAGCAATGAAGTTTGAGAGCATGAGCGCCGAGAAAAGGGCGAAACCTAAACCGATATATACGAATACACTGGCGACATTCTCAACGAGGTCATTAGCTGTTTCCAACATTGGCGTGGCATAGTTTTGTAGCGGAAAAGAAAAGCCAGTACCAGAAACTTGCAAACTAAATTGCGCAATCTTTTTTATCGCCGAGCGATTGTTTGATGGCATTGGTGCTAATGCAAATTTATATGGTTCTGTTTTTTCATAAGTGGAAATTTCTTCATAAAATTCATCATCGACAATGATTTCAGAATATGTATAGTACAATTTATCAAAAGCTATGCCAACAATGCGCGCGTCCCCTTGGGTATAATTATAAATGCTATAGTTACTATAATCTCTTGTTAAAGTAATAGGCTCGAGATTTTCAAGGATAAAAGGGCGTAACCCTTCTGCGATTTCTTTTTTAATGTCATATCCGCTTTTATCGCCATATAGGTTTTCTACAAAACCCATCCCAGTGAGATAATCTTTATATAATTCAATTTTCTGACTTTCATCGAGATTACTTTGACCATCAAATACTTCTTCGTATAAACCGCGAGTTTCTGCTTGTTGATAATTCGCGGTTGCATAAGCTAGTATTTGATTGTTTAATTCGGCATCCATAAATTCCGAAATCGTGCCGGTAAAGGCGCCAGTAATTTGATAGTCTTTTTGGTTACGGGCAATAATACTACTCCAATCAGCAATAATTTCATCCTTAGCAAGTGTTTGTTTCTCTTCACCAAAGAAAAATATGTCACTCATATCATAATTAGACAGTTTTGTAATCATATTTGGAGATAAATAAATACCACTTGGGTATGTATTGGTCGATTCACTGTAATAAAACAAATAAGAATTGCTACCGATTAACACTCCCAATTGTTCAGAATTAGCAATTAGTGTATCAGTATAACCTGGATTAACAAAACCAATCCCGTGAAAGCCATATCCCACATTTGCAGTAAATTCTTCATACAATAAATAATCAGCAATATCGGTGATGGGTGATTTTAGTTTTTCATAACGTTCTGCATCTAGGTTTGTATCAATTACCCCGACAACTTTAAGTTTTAAACGCTCAGGCAAATTAGGATTGGTCAAACTAATATATTTTTCAAATATATCATTTGGACTATTAAGACTTTCTGCGGGAATATCGGTTACCTCTCCATCAAAGTTGGAATACCCTTTTACATCAAAATGTTCAAAGAGGTACTTAGTTATAGCAATTTCATCATTGCTCGTTGGTAAACGCCCTTGGATGGTGAAATCTAGTTTATCAAAATCTGCCGCTGTGAATTCTACTAATCCTGAAATACTATCCATATAATATGAATTTTGTCCGACATTATTATTGGTGGCATAATTATATGTCATTCCAAAAGAACCACTTCCATAGTGAGAATTTGGGGCGAAAACAGGTTTGAAATCAAGATTAATTTCTTTACCGATTGTGTCATTAATATTAGCAATATCTTCTTTCGATAAAGTTAAATCATATTTGCGGAGATAACCATATTCATCTTCAACCACTTGTCTTTTGGAGAAAGCGACCGCGTCAACATGACCATCGATAATCGAATTGACCGTAGCATCAACACGATTGTAGGCTGCCAATGAATCGGCAATGCCAAATAAGCAAAATGCAATTAGCGATAAAAAAATGGTCATTACTAATCGGAATTTTTTGTGTTTCAAACCACTAGCACCCATAATAAAAGCCATGCGAGATGGTAGACGAGACTTAATTAATTTAAACTCATTACCATATACCTTTGGTACTTCTTCGTTTTTTGTTGGTGCGAATACTTCGCGAATATGGAAGTCATCGGAAGGTTTGCTTACAAGGCTTAAACTTTTTTGATCGCGCAAATAGCGATTAACCATTTCTAAGTCTTTGGCTGTTAATTCATAGCCTTCTTTAACGATAAGCCCTTCTTTTTCAACGTACTGAATATTAATATTTGTGGAATCGCTTTTTACTCTTGCTTTTGAGATATCGCTGATGATTTTACCATCCGCTAATTCAATGACGCGATCGCCGAATCTTTCTGCAAAATCTCGGTCATGTGAGACAACGATAACGAGTTTTTCTTCAGAAAGTTTTTTAAGAATATTAAAAATTTGTTCGCCGGTTTTACTATCGAGCGCCCCAGTTGGCTCATCAGCTAGAATGATATCTGGATTTTTAACAAGGGCACGGGCAATGGCAATTCTTTGTTTTTGACCGCCAGAAAGTTCATTTGTTCTTCTAGCACCATAGCCATCTAAATCTAAAGTTTTTAGAATTTTGTTTACTTCTTCATTAGTAGCTTTTCTACCTTGTAATTCAATGGCAAGCGCAATATTCGCGCCGACTGAAAAATCATCAAGAATATTATATTCTTGGAAAATAAAACCTACATAAGTATTTCGGTAGGAATCAAAGTCCGCTTGGGAGAAGTCTTTGGTCGATTTGCCTTTAATGACAATATCACCACTATCGTATTTATCTAAACCTCCGAGTAAATTCATGAGTGTTGATTTACCACTTCCAGATTTACCGAGAATAAAAACAAGTCCTTTATCTTTAATGTTAAGGCTAACATCGTTCAAAGCAACAACTGGAACACCCTTTTTTGGGTGGTAAGTTTTTTTCAGGTTTTTTAATTCAAGCATAGGAATAATCTCGCTTTCAAGTTATCTTTGTAACATTATAACAATTAAAGATAACGGTGGCTTTAAATTCAAAACTTTTTTTATTGAAAACAAGCAAATAATATGCTTTGTAACAGGAATAGTTGTTGCGGTTGCTCATAATTGTTTAAACAAGTCGCAATCTAAAGTTTTGTTTTGCATTTGCTAAAATTTGGAACGCGATATACTTTTCACATAACTAAAGGTGGCAAATAACAAAAAACGGAAACAAAACAAATCCAATGATTTTGAGACTTTACTTTTTATTATTTAATGAACAACTATTTACAAATCATTAGGTGATATTTCTTGTGTTAATCAACGGTTTATTATTAACAAATTAAAAGACATCGCGACCATAATATTAGTTAAAGACTGATGACCTTCTCACAAATGAATAACTTGACCAAACAATTTATGTCATGAGTGGTGTTAATAATTTTTACGCTAAGGTTTGTTATAATCACCATTTGAAATAAAGAAAGGAAAAAAGAAGCAATATTTAAAATGGCTGTTTCGCGCATTTATCCATATTACATCCAAAAAGCTGAAAAGAAAGGACGCACCAAAGAAGAAGTTGACACTATTTTTCGGTGGTTGACTGGTTACGATCAAGCCGGATTAGATAAAGTCCTTAGTAGCAATATTGATTTTGAAACTTTCTTTTTAAAAGCGCCACAATATAATCCTAACGCTGAAAAAATTACTGGCGTAGTTTGTGGCGTTCGCGTTGAAGAAATCGCCAATCCATTAATGAGAAAAATACGTAATATAGATAAACTAATTGATGAGCTTGCAAAAGGTCGGTCATTGGAAAAAATACTACGGAAATAAAGTCCTTAGTTAATTGTGATAAAATTTAATCAGCAAAATATGTCGAGAGTTTTGGCTTTGGTTTTCCTTATGCTTACTACGTCAAGAGGAGTGAAAAATGGACGAACACGTTGCCGCTGTTCATAGAATGCAAGATTATATCGCTGAAAATTTGTTCGAGGATATTTCTTTTTTCGAGGTCGCTAAGGTGTCCTTATTTTCGCCGTGGCATGCTCGTCGTATCTTCATCGAATACTTAGGTATTAGTCCGGCCGATTATATCCGTAAATTAAGATTAAGAAGCGCAGCATTAAAGTTGCGCGATGAAAAGACAAAAATCATCGATGTGGCATTGGAACACGGTTTTAACAGTGTTGACGGTTTCCAAAGGGCCTTTTACAAGGAGTTTGGTTGCAATCCAAAAGAATATGCAAATCATCCAATTCCATTACAGCTCTTCACTTCTTATGACATTACTTATCGTTATATAGAAAGGAAAAAAGAAAAAATGAGTGCGAAAAATGTTTTTATTACCGTAATTGAAAAACCTGCGAGAAAAGTCATTATCAAACGCGGAATCACAGCGATTAATTACTGGAAGTACTGCGAAGAAGTAGGTTGCGACGTCTGGGGTATTTTAGTCAGTATGAAATCATTATCAAACGAACCAGTTTGTATGTGGTTACCAAAACAATATATCAAAGAAGGCACCAGCGAATACGTACAAGGGGTAGAGGTGGCTTTAGATTATAATGACGTCATACCCGAAGGTTTTGATGTCATCGTTCTTCCAGAGTCTAAATACTTGTTGTTCCAAGGTGAACCGTTTAATGAAGAGGATTTCGAACAAGCAATTGAAGATCTTTGGGAAGCAGAGAAAAAGTATGACCCCACTATTATTGGTTATGAATGGAGTAAAGATAATCCAAAAATTCAATTAGAACCGATTGGCAAAAGAGGCTATATTGAGTTATTACCAATTAAATAGATGCAATGTGGACCACCGAGATGGGTTTCGACCTATCTTTTTTATAAAAAAACACCGCAAGAATAATCTAACGGTGATAACGGAATCAAATTTATTACGTAAAATTCCAGGTTTGCTTTACTTCATTTTTCTGAAGCAATCGCTGCAGTAAACAGGGCGACCATCGCGTGGTTGGAAGGAAACTTGGCAATCAGCGCCACAATTTGCGCAGACAGCTGGGAACATTTGACGGTTTCCGTTTCTGTCACCATTGTTGCGAAGACCTTTTTTGGCATCACGGCATGGTTTGCAGCGTTGTGGTTCATTGGTGTAACCCTTCTCAGCGAAGAATTCTTGTTCACGAGCAGTGAAAGTAAAGCTTTGTCCGCAATCTTTGCAGACGATTGTTTTGTCTTTGTACATGACTTACCTCTATTATTTTTTATTGTTATCACTTCGATGTATAACAACGTCTCATTAAACTCTAAAAAAACATCAAAGTCAACAAGTATTTAAACGGAGTTAGGTTTTTCAAACATAAAATTTAAATTATAGCAAAAAAGCGAGAAATTTCGAAGTCTTAAATTAAAATATTCACTCCATTAATCGGCAACTTTTCATCATAAAATCATTATTTTTTTAAAATGAGAAAATGTGCGGATAATAGTGTGATGATAAGTTACTATTATTTAACAAATCGCACTTATAAAGTATCTTCTTGTGGAGTGGCTTTGCTTGTCATCGCTTCGCGCTTTTTAACCCTTTTTTGGTAAAATTTCCAAAATAGAAAAGTAAATAAACTGAATAAGAGCCAAGCCAAAACCATGACAATCCAACCCCACCAATATCTGCTCAATAATCCATAACCAAAAGTACTAGTTGCTGTGTCTATTCCTCGAGTTAATAACGAGCAAATGAAGATGTAAATAAAGTTCATTTTAGCAGTGCCACTTAAAATGGTAACTAGATCGTCAGGTAAAGGCAATAACATCCCTAATGGATAAAAAATCCAGCCCCTCTTTAACCAGTTAACAATTTTTGCAGTTTGTTCTTTGTCGCTGATCAGCCATTCTAATAGTTTTCCGCCTCCAGCTCTACCGATCCAATAAAGCAATATCGTTGCCAACCAAATCGATAACCAGGAAGTCAGCCATACTTTCCACAATTGATCATTAAAGACAATGGCGATTGGAACAGTAATAATCTGATTAGAAACTGGAATAAAAATAACTTGCACAATTTGCAATAAACCGATGATAATCCAAAAATATACGCTATCACCCAATTGCCCACGCAACCTGCGGAAATCTTCTTCCGTAGTTAAGCCAGCCCATCTTAATATAAGATAAGCAATTAAAGTTATAGTAATAAACACCACCACAATGATTAAACTTCTAATGATTGCGGTCTTATACTTTTTGAAAAACTGTTTCATGCGATAATTATATATTTTTATCATAATATCTACTAGAATAATTAACGTATGAATTTCGAAATCGTTTTAGCAACAAATAACAAACATAAATTAAAAGAAGTGCGTGACATTCTTTCTCCTCATGGTATTACTGTCTATGGCCTTCAAGACGTTAATATCAAAGTTCCTGAAGTCGAAGAAACAGGTCGTTACTATGCTGAAAACGCGCTTTTAAAAGCGCAATCAATACAGCCATATACAAGTCTACCTATTATCGCGGATGATTCGGGACTAGAGGTAGTTGCATTAAATAGTGAACCTGGCTTAAATAGTGCGCGCTATGCTATTACTTGTGGCGGACATTCTCAAGCCATGTTAAATATAATTAAAAGACTTGAAGATTATCAAAATAGGTCGGCACGATTTGTCTGCGCTATCATCCTCTTGAATGTCGAAAATCGTCCTTTAATTTTTGAAGGTATTGCCGAAGGTTCTATTGCCACTCAACCAATTGGTGATGGCGGATTTGGTTATGACCCAATTTTTGTATTAAAAGATGGAAATCGTCCTATGGGATTAATGACTGAAATTGAAAAAAACCAAGTTAGTCACCGCGCCAAAGCCTTGAAAAAACTACTTACTTACTTAAAAATAAATGGCCACATTCCATTCAAAGTGGAAAATGACCATCATCACTGATATAGGTTAATTAAATTATTACTTTATTCGGTCAAACGCTTAATTGACACATAGGAGTTTTTAACGATATCTTCTTTGCTTTCGCTTAAAAAATATTCGCCGTTTTCATATAAGATATTGCCATTAATCATCGTTAATAAAACATTACCTTTGTTAGCAGCGTAAACCAAATTAGCAATGATATCATGATTTGGTTGCATGTTAGGAGCGTGCATATCAATCATGATGAGGTCGGCTAATTTATCGACAGCTAATATGTCTGCCTCATGTAAATTCATGGCTTTCGCACCGTTAACAGTGGCCATCTTTAAAATTTCAAAAGGAGGAATGGCGATAGGGTCTTTATTAATTAATTTTTGTAAGACAGCGGCTAAATACATTTCCTTAAACATGTCTAAACTGTTATTGCTTGCAGGGCCATCTGTTCCTAAGGCAATATTAATTCCAGCTTTAAAATATTTGGTTAAAGGTGCGATGCCTGAAGCGAGTTTGGCGTTACTTGCAGGACAAGAGACGATAAAGAGTTTGTGCTTTTTAACTAGTTCGATTTCTTCGTCGTTTAAATAAATGGCATGATATAAACCTCCACCATTATCGTATAAACCTAAAGTTACTAAAAGCTTAAGAGGTGGCATATTATATCGTTTGATGCAATCGTTTACTTCTTGTTCAGTTTCCGCGACATGAGTGAAAAATGGAGAATGACTTAAGCTTAAAGCTTCTTTGGTTTTTATAAAACAATCCTCATTACTTGTATATTCTGCATGAAAACCAATCATATAGGAGACCATAGAATCTTTTTTGTTATTGAAATAGTTGTATAGTTCGTTTAATTGTGATGGCGCAAGTGTTTTTGCGTTATAGGCGCCGAGCAGCACTATCCTTATGCCAAAATTTTCAGCTGTTTCAGCAGAAGCAAGCGGATAATAATAATGCTCAAAAACCGCAGTAATTCCGCTTGATAAATATTCCAAATAGGCAAGTTTATTCAAATTTACTATATCATCAATGATAAGTCGTTCTTCTTTGGGAAAAACAACATTAAATAGCCAATCTTGTAAAGCAACATCATCGGCTTTACTACGTAAAAACACCATAGCGCTATGGGCATGAGCGTTTTTAAATCCTGGCATAAGTAAATTACCATCACACTCAATAATGCGATTAAATGGCGCATATTGTTTACTATCTTTACCGATATAGGCAATGCGATTGCCAACAACGAGTAAATCGCCGTCTTGAATATCGGCGCTTTTCATCGATAAAATCTTCGCGTTTTTGAATAAAATTTTGTTCGGCATCAGTATCTTTATATTTTATATAATCAAGCCTTTTAATTCAATGTTTGATTGTTGACAATTTCTTTACAATTGACCATGTGTTTGCTATGCTAACAAAGTAAAGCAAAGAAGGAAACAAGTAGGCTTAAATGAGTTTTTAAGAGAGTGGATGGTTGGTGCAAATCCATAAATAGTTTAGTCGAATACATTCTGGAGCTGCTTCCTGAACACACAAAGTAGGGATAGACGGGTGCGCCCGAGATAGCGCTGTGTCTAGCACACACGAAGGGATAGTTCGCGAGAATTGTCTAAATAGAGGTGGTACCACGTTATTAACGTCCTCTGTTCCTTTTTGGAGTAGAGGTTTTTTGTTAGAAGAGGTAATTATGCAAATTTATGAAGAGTTACAACGTCGCGGCTTAATTGCACAAGTGACAGACGAAGAAGAAATTAAAAATTTAATCAATCGGGGCGGTGCGAAATTTTATATCGGTATTGACCCAACCGCTGATTCTTTGCATGTTGGTCATTTTATGGCTTTATGCTTAATGCGCAGACTACAATTAGCAGGCAATCAACCAATCGTTTTATTAGGAGGTGGCACAAGCATGATTGGCGATCCAAGCGGTCGCACCGATATGCGCTCCATGCTCACAGAACAACAAATTGGTCATAACATCGAACGATTTAAGGAACAAATTTCGCGCTTTATTGATTTAAGTGAAGGGAAAGCAATTTGTTTAAATAATGGCGATTGGCTAAAAAACTTGAACTATGTCGATATGCTTATCGATGTGGGTGCTTGTTTCTCTGTTAACAAAATGTTAGCGGCAGAATGCTACAAGCAACGCATGGAAAAAGGTCTAACATTTTTAGAGTTTAACTACATGATAATGCAAGCTTATGATTTTTATTATCTCCATACCCACTATGGCTGCAATATGCAATTTGGTGGCGATGATCAATGGAGCAATATGCTCGCCGGTACAGAATTAATTAGAAAAAAGACTGGCAAAGACGCTTATGCTTTAACCATTCCTTTATTAACAAATAACGAAGGACAAAAAATGGGGAAATCTGTTAAAGGTGCGCTTTGGTTAGATAAAGACAAAACTTCACCTTACGATTTTTATCAATACTGGCGTAATGTCGACGACGCTGATGTTGATAAATGTTTAAAGATGATTACCTTCTTGCCACTTGAAACTATCGACGAAATGGTTAATTGGCCAAGTGAAAAAATTAATGAAAAGAAAGAAATTCTCGCTTTTGAAATTACTAAGATGGTTCACGGAGAAGTAGAAGCGCTAAAAGCACAGAGTGCGGCAAGAGCTTTATTTACCGGCGAAGGCGATGATAGTAATATGCCAACTACCGAAGTTGAAGTCCTAGACGAGATTGGTTTATTGGACTTATTAGTTTTAACAAAATTAGCAACTTCAAAAGGTGAAGCGAGAAGACTGATAGAACAAGGTGGCATTTCTCTAAATGGAACAAAAGTTGACGATGTGAATTTAAAAGTCACTCGTGAACAACTTGTTGAGCCACTCAAAATTAAAAAGGGGAAGAAAATCTTCCATAAGGTTACTTTAAAATAGTATTTTAGCGTTCGACAAAAGTCACTTTACCAATAAATGAAGGACTATTGTCAACTTGCACTTCTACATATTGTGGATTAACACCGTTAGTGAAAACATTGACGGTGTCTTTTTCTTTAATTTCCTTAATGTAGTTTAAACTAATAAGGCTTGGGCGATTGGATTTGTAAAAAGTAAAATCATTTACGTCCATCAATAATTCAACATACCGTACATTGTTCATATGGCAGTTAAAGTCAATATCGCTATAGCGGATAACTTTTTGACCAAAATAATATTTTTCTTCGGGCATAAGTATTTTGCTAGGCAAAGGCAACTCTTCCTTAGTGGTCTCTGGTTCAAGACGAGATATAACATCGCGACCGGTTAACACTTTACGAGTAGTCGCATCAATTAAAGCCCACAAAGAAGAAGCACGAATAATGATAGTACCTTGTTGATCTTTTATTAAGAAGTGGCGCGGGTAAACCATCATTAAATCTTTGCCTGGATATGTGATAATGGTTATTTCCTCATTACATTTTGGAAGGCGAATAATTTCTACATCCATACGCGTAATTACCCAATCAATATTTCTTTTCGCTAAAGAAATTGAATCTGCTTTGCTATCTTGAGTAGCCAGCATCGCAGCATCTTGAAAAAGGCGAAAGATCGCGGTGACTTTGAGTTCAAAACGAAAGTCAACATCATTGTTTGATATGAAGGTTTTATATTGATACAAATTGTTATCCTCCGATAGACTTTTTAACCTTTTCCGCCGAGGCAAAGGCAAACATTAAATTGAATCCGCCACACATGCCATCAACGTCCAGTATTTCTCCACAAAAATAAACATCTTTTTCCTTTGTTGATTCTAATGAATCATTAACTTCGCTTAATGCAACTCCACCATGGCTAACTTCGGCGACTTTTGGTTCATAAAAATCTTTAAAAGAGAAAACCAAATTATTAATATCAAGTTGATTGGATACTAGATAATCAGCGATTTTTGGATTTACATATTCGAGATAATTGTCTTTATTTGTTATTCGATTATTCGGTGCCAAATTTAGGACAATTTTGACCTGGTCTTTATTAGGTAGCATATTTATCTTTTGCGACATATTAAGAATTACTATGCCACTTAAACCGTCATCCTTAAATAGTAATTCGCCACTTTCTTGATAAACGACTTCTTCTTGAAACACTAAAGAAACCAAACATTTGGTTCTTTGCCCAGAAATGCGTTTAGTATTTTCTTTCACTTTTAGTGGTGATAATGACGGAGAAAGAGGTGTGATTTTATAATGATGTTTTTCTAATATATTATAAATAGAACCATCGGTACCGAGCTGCGGATAACAAGCTCCTCCTGCAGCAAAAACTATTTTATCAAATGCGTAGCTACCTTTTTCAGTAACAACTAAATATTGATCATCTTTTTTTTGGTAATCAAGCATTGGTTGTTCGCAAAGTATTGTGACATCTAATTTGTGCAGTTGCTTTTTAAGAATTAATGCCACGCTCGCTGCTGAGTTAGAAACTGGATAAACTAAATCATTTACTATTTCAGGATGAACACCCCAACGGTCAAATGTCTGAACAATGTCCTGTGGGGTAAATTGCTTTAACAGGTTATTAGCAAATTCGTCGTTGTGATATTTACCGATAGTAGAACCTAAATTAGCGTAGTTACAATGTCCATTTCCTGTGACGAGCAACTTTTTTAAGATGTCAGAGTTTTTTTCAAAAATGGTAACAGAAAAAGAAGGATATCCTTCTTTTATTCTAATGGCGAGAAAAACGCCAGCGACTCCACCACCAACAATTGCGATTTTCATAGTGAAATTTTATCACAAATGAGTCGCAATTGTCAGCGATAAAAAGTTTGATTAATCTAATAGGGAATTTTCAATGATTGCATCTCCGTAAAGCATTCCTAATTTGAAGGAACCTTCGGTACTATAATGCATTCGGTCTCCGCCTGGGCTACCAATACTTAATTTTGCTCCACCTTCTCTTTTCATCGAAGTGTTAACACAATAGTAGTTTTCTCTAATAGCGGCATTATCAATTTTGACTTGGTTTAATTGTTGAGAAGTTTCCTTGCCCCAAGCTGTATCATCTCCATCATAAATTAAAGCATCAATGACTGCTATTCTTTCAGGATCTTGATCGGTTGCGTATTCACCAAAGTCTGTTCTTAATTGATCAACTAAAGCGTTAAATCTTTCAGCATACGCTTGGATTTTAGCAGTAGCAGTATCACTTTCACCTTGATGCCAAACAAAACCTTTGATAACGGGATTCATTTCTGTTTCCTCTTTAATGAGTTCTAAGCAATTTTCAACGTATGGTTTAAGGAAGTCATTATAAAGGCTAGGATCTTGATCGAGTCGCCAATTGACAACCGCATTACGGCCGTTAGCACCTTTAGTTGGTTCACCTTGGTCAAAACCACTACCGGAAATACCCATTTTGATGAAATAAATAGGTTTATCTTCAGTGCCATAGTCTCTTAATTTATAAGCCAAACCAACTTCAGGACCCATGTTATTGGCGTTACTGCCCATACCAACTTTAGTGTTTTCATATTTTCCTGCGAGTGGGTCAACCTTGTTGGAAGCGTAAATGCCTGAACCATAAATCTCACCATAACCAACACCAAAGTAGCTTGTTCTAACTTCTGGGACACCTTCAAATAATGCCTCAGCATCACTAATGCCAAGATCAGTTAAAACGTTTTGTAAATTGCTATGAGCAGTTTGACCGTTCATATTTGATTGACCAGCAAGAATAAAAACGGCTGGTCCCTCTTCTGGTTCTGGTTGTTGAGAAGAACTATTATTACCAGTGTTACATCCGACTAAACAAAGTGATAATAACGTAGTAAAAAACAATAAACGATTATTTTTCATAAAAATACCTCTTGTCCTTATCAAACCACGAAAAACACTTTTTTTATATGATTATTTTGTTAATAACAATAGACGATTAGGAAAACTATGGCTGTACTTAATGATTATCATTAAGCAGACCATACAAATATAAGGACATGAACTTAGACGAAATTAGCGAATATCCGTGAAACTATAAACAACTGTCGGGCCATAGCTATCTTGGATAAATTGTCCGAGTGAGGCTTGAGCGAGTGCCCCAACAAGAACATTAATTTTTTCGCTATTAATATCATTACTACGGCTAGCAATTATGTTTGACTTTTGGCCAGCCACTGCTTCGGTTTCGCCAAGTACACGATAATCAGTTGCCTTAGTGCCGCCCCAAGCTGTTAAGGCGTAATTTCCAGGAATAACTGCTAACTCACCATCTTCAACTTTGTGGTGTAATAAACCTGGGTCAATACATTGAATGGTGACATTATTAGTAGTTGTATAAACTGGGTGTTGAGCATTGAAGTTTGTGACATCGTAAGAATCAATTATCTCAAAAACTTTTAATAGTTCGAAAGCGCGTGTCACATTGCTGACATCATTGACGATGGATATTTTCGCATTAGTGTAAGAAATAACTTCGTTTTTACTATACAAATTCAATGGCTCATAATGAATTTTTGCCACTGCAGAAATGTTGTATCCTTTTGTTTCAATTTCTTCTTGTAGATAAGGAATGTGCTGAAAATAATTAGCGTCAATGCCACCATCATTTAAGGCTTTGTTTGGTGTGACGTAATCTTGATAAACTTTAATTTTAAGTTTAAAACCTTGTTCTTTAATGTATTTTTGCACAACCTGAGAATTTAATATTTCCGCGTGAGGAGATGGAGTTGCTCCAACTACAATAATTTTATCTGGGTTATCACAACCAACAAGAGGTAATAGGGAAGTCACAAAAAGTGGTAATAATTTATTTGATTTCATTTTATAATTCTCCTTTTATCTAATTTTTTGGCGAAATATAGTCCGCCTTCTTGTATAACTTGAACGATGATTACAACGATAAAGACGCAAATCCACATTCCAAGTTGATCGGTGCCATAATAGCCGAGGTTGAACGCTTCGACAATTAATCCCCCCGCTGCAATATAACCCGCAAATGAGGTATAACCAATTACTGAAACGGTTGTGACTGCCAAACCACTTAGGAGTGAAGATTTAGCTTCGGGCAATAATACTTTCGTAATAATTTGCCAATCGTTTGCCCCTAAGCTTCGACTCGCTTCGATGATACTGACATCAATTTCCGCTAAAGATTGTTCAACCATCCTAGCAACAAAGGCAAATGAAGCAAACACCAACGGAATAATCATCGAGAACCAATTACCACTCCAACTGCCCTTACCAAAGACGATATTTGTTAATGGAATTAGAATAATAATGAGCAATAAACACGGTATAGAACGTAGGATATTTACTATCGTTCCAAACACTAAGTTTATTGTTTTATTTGGTTTGATTCCTTTTTTACTCGATACACTTAGTAATACACCTAGAGGTAATCCTAATAAATAGGCAATAGTCACACTAATTAAACTCATGAGCAATGTATCTAAGGTCGCGCTGGCCAGCAATTCAATATTCATTATTACTGACCTCCAACTTTCTAAAGCGTAATAATCTCCTAGCAATTTCGCTTTGTGGTGATTTAAATACTTTTTCGACACTTCCTTGTTCAACGATATGGGAATTATCTAAGATAGCGACTTTTTGACAAATGCTATATATAACGTGCATATCATGAGAAATGATAATAATCGTAATCCCGAGTTGCTTATTAATGTCTAGTAATAATTCAAGAATAGAATCGGTCGTTTTTGGATCTAGCGCAGAAGTGACTTCATCACACAGCAAGTATTTCGGAGTATTCGCTAAGGCTCTAGCAATCGCTACTCTTTGCTTTTGCCCTCCGCTTAATTGGCTAGGATATGCGGAGGCTTTATCACTCAATCCAACTAGTTCTAGCAAAGCTTTAACTTTTTTATCTGCTTCTATTTTATTTGTACGATTTAGTTCCAAAGGAAATCTAACATTATTAAAGACGGTTCTTTGTTCTAATAAGGCATAATTTTGAAAAATCATGCCGATACGCATTCGCATATGGTTGAGGTCTTTATCGTTTAATTTGCCCAAGTCTTCGTTATCTATCAAGACTTGGCCGGTTGATGGTTTTTCTAGTGCGTTAATGCATCTAACTAGGGTTGATTTTCCCGCACCAGAAAGACCGATAATCCCAAAAATTTCACCATCGTTAATTTTTAAATTAACGTTTTCAATTGCGGTGACACCATTTGGGTATGTCTTACTCACATTGACTAGCTCGATCATAAAACCTCCTTTACAAATTAAAAGCTCGGTACTTTTTTTTAAGCCCGAGCGTAATTTGTTTCTAGCAGTGATAATGACTAAAAGTCCGTGCTATACGCTCGGGTAGTAAACATCATCATGCACATCATCATCGTAATATAATTCATAATTCGTTCACTCTTTTAGTGCTTGATAGTACTTTACGCTTCAATTTAGTCGATTTCAATACTATTTTGACAAATAAGAAATATTGTCATTGTTTGAAAAGAAAAGGTTTAAATTATATGAATGGTTTTAAAACTTTTTATTTTGCTGCGGGTTTAGATCCAACAAAAAATTCGTTCGTGTTAAACGAATAAAGTTATTTCGAAGCAAATAATCCAGCCACTTTACTTAATGGCGCAGATTGGATCCAAATTTTTCCTGGACCAGTCACTTTTGTGTTAAAAAATCCTTCACCACCAAACAACACATTGCCAATCCCTTTAACTGATACGATATCAAATTTGACTGTGTCTTCCATCGCGGCCAGATGACCAGTGCTGATAAGTAAAGATTGTCCAATATCAAGCTCTTTTTCAATGAGTGAGCCATCAATTTCTAAGAAAACGATGCCACTGCCACTAAATTTTTGCATAATGAATCCTTCACCACCAAAAATCGCTGCCCCGATTTTTCTTTGAAAGAAAATATCCATAGTCACACTATCTTCTCGAGCAAGAAAAGCGCGTTTTTGAGCAATGATTGGTCTATCACCAACATCAATGGCTAATATTTCTCCTGGAAAACAAGAAGAAATGGCAATTAATTCATTGTCTTGTGTCGCGGTATAAGTGTTTTGAAACATGGATTCACCACTAAAAACGCGAGAAAATGCTTTTCCAAAACTACCGCCAGCATTTGTTTGCATTGACAAAGTATCGCTCATCCAACTCATTCCGCCTTGTTCGGTATAAAGTTTTTCGCCTTTGTCTAAAATAATTTCAACATACGGCAAGTTATTTCCTTTTATTTCATATTTCATAGTTAATCCTCCAAAAATGTTTAACTTAGTTCTTTGGATATATTGTACGCACAAGCAAAACATTTATACGAACAAATATTGCGCATGTCTCCGTTAATAATAATTAAAAAAGGTTTGATTGATTATAACCAAACCTCTATTAATTTGTCTATGCTAATCGCGGTATCGTCTATTTAATATCTTCGCACCCTTTTCAACTGTGGAAGCATCAACATCTCCGTTAATATATATTTCAAACACCTCGTGGCAATCTAGACACGCCACTTCTATATATCCGGGTTTGTTTTGTTGATTAAAGAAAGTTACTTTGCGAACAATCACAATCGTGCTGCATTTTGGACAAACTTTTTCTAAGTAATCAATTTTTTTATCCATAAAATAATTAACTCGCTATCTATATTACATCGTAAAAAATTCAAAGTCACATTTTTATGACGGCGTTAAAAATATTTGCCGATTTAATAACTTATTTTGTCTATTAGGAATGTGCCGTTTCTAAGGTCATCGAAAGCTTTGTATAATTCTTCTTTGGTATTCATGACAATTGGTCCACCCCAAGCGACCGGTTCCTTAAGTGCTTTGGAACTCACAAATAGCACTTGAGTATGATTATTTGTAGCTTTGATTTTAACAAAAGTACCAGCACTTAATTTGACAGCAGTTTTTTCTTTGATTAATTTTTCACCAACATAAACGTCGCCTAAAAGTGTAAAGAGCATAACCGATTCATCTACTTGTGTGTCTATTACTGCTTCCGCTTCAGGATTAAGATGAATATCATAGTAGTTCAGTGGTAAATATTTGCTTTTATATCCTTGATGGTTTTCAAATTGTCCAGCGAGCAGTCTAAGTTTGCCCCACGATAAGTTAACTTCTTCAATTTCATTATTTTTAATTGCTTTATAAGCCGGAGGCACCATTTTATCTTTCTTAGGTAGATTAAGCCAAAGTTGGACACCTAAAAGACGTTTGGAAGCTGGCAATTTTTCTTCGTGTAAAATACCCGAACCAGCGGTCATCCATTGCACTTCACCGTCACCGATTGTATCTTCGTTACCTAGACTATCTTTATGTGTCATCTGACCACGATAAACATAACTAATCGTTTCAATTCCACGATGGGGGTGTAAAGGAAATCCGGCAATATAGTCGCTTGGATTAGTACTATCAAAAGAATCAAGCATTAAGATGGGATCATAATCTTCGACAGTCATATTGCCCAAAACTCTGACTAAATGCACACCCGCACCATCAGTTGTTCTATAGCCAGTTACAAGTCGAATTATTTTTCTTTCCATATCGAAGTCCTCAATTTAAGTATACGTTATTTAGTAACTTTATAAATGTAATAAATATATACAATCAAAATGTTAGTATCGATGACGGCCTTGATAAACAAACGGTACGTACTAAATAAAAGAATGGGCCTTTAACTATTATCTTCAGCAAAGGCAATATATGAGTTCAATGAGCCGTCATATGTCCTCTTGGATTTATGGCTAAGATAATCGCACAAAAAATAATTAGATTAGTTTCAACATTACCAAAGTAAAATTCAATAGCGTTTTATGTTGAATTTGAGGAAAAATATATATTTCGCTATTAAATTTGCTTATTTCGCGGACATGATTTTTTTAAGAGCATATGACTTTAATTTCTTTTCAACTTTGCTATGATATTAATATAAGAAAAGAGGACTGATAATATGGTAACTAAACCAGTTATTGACTTACTTAATTTACAAGTCAATCGTGAATTTTACTCAGCATATCTATATTTGGAAATGGCAAATTTTTATCAAGACGCTGGCCTAGCTGGCTATGCCAATTGGTTTGAGGTTCAAGCTAAGGAAGAACAAGATCACGCTATGGGCTTTATCCGCTACTTACAACACATCGGAGCTAAAGTCGTCTTAGCGCCAATTGATAATCCTACTCGCAAATTCAAAAATTTCCGTGAACCACTTGAAGAAGCACTTAAACACGAAAAGTTTGTCACCGCTAGCATTGAAAATATTCTTGAAGTAGCTATCAAAGAAAAAGACTATCTCACGCAAAACTTCATCCAATGGTACATTAAAGAACAAGGCGAAGAAGAAAAGAATGCTAATGATAACTTACTCGCTATTGATTTTGTCGGTGATGATAAAGCGGCCTTAATTAAAATCGACCACTTCCTCCGTGAAAGAGAATATCATCCATCCCTTCCAGATTTAGATTAATAAAATCAAACTAAAAATCCCCTATCTAAAGTGTGAAAGTGATTCAATCCCCTTACCAAACTAATGGATAGGCTCACTTCATTACTGGGGATTTTTTTGTGCGCTAATTATCATATTTACTTCACTTTTACGTATTTAGATATATAGTCGATATCTTTATCGCCTCTACCGGAAAGATTAATGACGATTATTTTATCTTTTGATAATCTTTTTGCTTGTTTAATGCCTTCGGCCAGAGCATGAGCAGATTCTAGTGCAGGAATAATTCCTTCAACTCTTGATAAATATGTAAAGGCTTCAAGGGCTTCGTTGTCGGCGGCGGAAACATATTTGACACGTGCAATACTTTCTAAAAAAGCGTGTTCTGGTCCTACTCCTGGATAATCTAATCCGGAAGAAATTGAATGAGTTTCAGCAATTTCGCCTCGTTCATTAATTAATACTTTCGTTTTCATGCCGTGGATAACACCGATTTGACCTTTTGTGAGTGTTGCCGCATGTTCGTTTGTGTCTAAACCTTTGCCAGAAGCTTCTACACCAACTAACATGACATCTTTGTCATTAACAAATTCATAAAAAGCACCCATAGCGTTTGATCCACCGCCAACACAAGCAATCACCATGTCTGGATTTCTACCTTCGACTTCATTAATTTGCTGTTTGATTTCTTGACCAATCACTTTTTGAAAATCTCTGACCATCGTCGGAAATGGATGTGGTCCAACGACCGACCCGATAAGATAGTATGTGTCATCTAGATGATTTGCCCAAGCAACTAGAGCAGCATCAACCGCTTCTTTTAAGGATTGTGTGCCATTAGTCACTTGCACCACTTTAGCGCCAAGCAATTCCATTTTATAAACATTGAGAGCTTGTTTTTCGCAGTCAACTTTGCCCATATAGATTTCACATTCCATATTAAATAGTGCTGCGACTGTGGCTGTTGCTACACCGTGTTGCCCTGCACCTGTTTCGGCTATTAATTTTTTCTTGCCCATTTTTTTAGCAAGCAAAGCTTGGCCAATGACATTATTAAGTTTATGTGAACCGGTATGATTTAAGTCTTCTCGTTTTAAGTAAATTTTTGCGCCCCCTAAATCTTCGGTCATGTTTTTTGCATAATAAAGCAAGGATGGTCTACCGACATATGTTTTTAATAAATTGTGATACTCTATTAAAAAAAGTTGGTCATTTTTATAAAAGTTGTAGGCCGTTTCGATCTCTTTAACCGCATCTAAAATTTTACCTGCGACAAATTGACCACCAAAATCTTTGAATTCCATATTTTTATATATTATCTAATCCTTACCCGGATTGTGATTAGATAACACTGCCTTTCCCGGGCGTACTTCGAATTTTTCTTTAAAAATATTTCACGCGTGCTTACTATTTCAAGCATGAAGATATATTAATGAATTTCAATTATGCTATCTCATCCATTGAGCAAAGTCAATTTTACATGAATTAGTATGTTGAACTTTGTTAAATATAATCTTCCCTTTTTATGAGTGTTTATACCGTGGTTTGACTTTGATCAACTAGCAACTTACAATGAAAAGTAAATCAGGTGATAATCATGTCGAAATGGCAAGTGGTCGTAGATGCGATCAACATTTATAATAAAGACTCGGAAAAATATCGAAAAAGGAAAGAGTCAAACCCCAAATCATTTTATTGTGGAATTATTAGTATCGTTTACGCAATTGTTGGAGTTATGTTGGGCTTTGGTGCGATTTATGGAACCATGTGGCTATTTGATAATGTAGATTCTTCAGGACAATTTTTTATTTCCATCGCCACGGTTTTTGGAGCCATCATTGTTGGTATATTTGGTACGGTTATGTTTTTATTCTTTTTGATTAGAGCCTTTGTAGCATCGCTTTTTCAAATTAACATGGAAAGAAAAGCCTTAGGAATCGTTGCTTTACTCTTCACTATCCTTCTACTATCAGGCTGTATCGCCTTAGCAGTCATATTGTTGATTTAACCTATTTTTGTTTTGTTTGATTATGAAAAAAGTTGATTTTAATCATTGCTGGCAATATAAACACCTTAACAAGGAAGAACCTTTCCAAGACATAGTTTTACCTCATGATGCAATGATTTATGAACCGCGACATCAAAGCAATCCTAGTAGTCGACATGGCGCATATTTTGCAGGCGAAGATTATGAATACATAAAAGAATTTTTTATCGAAGAAAAAGAAAAAGATAACTTAGTAATTTTTGAATTTGAAGGAGTTTATCAACATTACGAAGTTTTTATTAACGATCAAAAGGTTGGTGAATGTGCTTATGGTTATAGTAATTTTTATATTGACGCCACTTCGGCTATTCGTTTTGGCGAACATAATCACATACGTGTTATCGCCTATAACGCCAAGCAACCAAATAGTCGTTGGTATAGTGGCGCAGGGATTTATCGCCCTGTTTTAATGTATCTTTTACCACTCAAACATATTTTACTTGATGGAATAAAAATAAAAACGATTGATACAAATAAGCCAATTATTGAAGTGAATGTGCTCACAAGTACTTCAGGCAAACTTCAAATTAGTATTGAAGATGGTTCCCATTCTTTAGCGCATTATGAAACGCACACGAATGGAATAACTAAACAAATAATTGTTCTTCCGAATGCCATTTTGTGGTCACTTGACCAACCAAAGCTTTATCATTGCAAAGTCATTTTTGAAGGCGATGAACATGTGGTGTCATTCGGTATTAGGAAAATAACGTGCGACGCCACTAACGGGTTTTGCATCAATGGAGAACGCGTTATTTTGCTCGGGAGTTGCATTCATCACGACCACGGCTTATTAGGAGCGATGAATCATCCTTTTGCCGATGAACGGCGCATCCTTTTATTGAAAGAAGCGGGCTTTAATTGTATTCGTTCAGCACACAATCCTTTTTCGAAGGCTAGCTTAGAAGCATGCGACAAATACGGTATGTTAGTAATCGATGAATATGCAGATATGTGGTACATCCATAAAACTCAATATGATTATGCTAATCAACTCATTTCATTTTATGAAAAGGACTTAACTTTGATGGTTAATAAAGATTATAATCATCCATCTGTCATCATGTATTCTTTGGGTAACGAAGTCACAGAATCTAGCGAAAAACGTGGCTGGGATTTAATGAAAAAAATGAAAAATGTTATTAATTCTATCGATGATACTAGACCGGTAACATGTGGCATTAATCTAATTTTTAACTTATTGAATGCATTGGGTTTTGGTATATATTCTGATAAAAAAGTACAAAAGGGACAAAAAGTTGGCAGTGAGTTTTTTAATGATTTAACTGGTAGACTCGGTGGAAAAATCATGAAACTTGGTGCTAGACTTCCAGGGGTTAATAAACAAACCAAAAAAGCTTATGCTATTTGCGATGTTGCTGGATATAATTACGGTATTTTCCGTTATAAACATGATATTAAGCATTATCCTAAACGCGTAATATTGGGCTCTGAAACATTTTGTAGCGATGCCTTTGCTTTTTATCGTTTGGCCAAAAAGAAACCTGCCCTCATCGGTGATTGTGTGTGGGCGGGGCAGGACTATTTAGGAGAAGTAGCTATTGGTAGTCAAGAATACAGAGACTACGCTAAAGACTTTAGACCAGTATCAGGATGGATAAGTGCTGGAAGTGGCCGAATTGATTTAACAGGTAAGCAACTTTCGGAAATGGCATATATGCGTGTGGCTTACGAAATAGATCAAATTCGGATGGCAGTTATTCCTGTGCCTTTTTATCGTCAGCCACATTCTCCTTCCGCGTGGAAGATGACTCCAGCGATTGAAAGTTGGACTTTTCATGGTTATGAAGGAAAGAAAACTAAAGTTGAAGTGTATGCTCAGGGCCATTATGTGGAGTTGATTTTAAATAACAAGATTATTGCTAAAAAGCGTGTAAATAAAAATGGGTGTTGTTATTTTGTCATTGAGTATGAGCCTGGGGAATTAAAAGCGATTAATTATTCTAAAGATAAAAAAATGATTGCATCCACCACTTTGGTAACTGGTGGAAAAGAAACAACTTTATTATCATTACCTGAAAAATATAGCATTAAGCAAAACGAACTAGCTTATGTGCGTTTTCAATATGTAGACCCAAACGGAACAATTAACCCACTTGCTCGAGGGAAAATATCACTTGATGTTGAGGGTGGAACTTTATTAGCATTTGGTCATGCGTGTCCTTACAATGAGGACGGCTATCATTTAACAAGTTCAGATACTTATTACGGAGAAGCCCTTGCAATCATTCGTCCTAGTGATAAAAACATCATTAAAATTAAAGCTACTAGCGCATTTGGATCGACCTCTTCTTCTATCAAAGTTCATTGAGAAACTTGTTATGTGGATTGTTTGAACTTAGATAACTAGACAACTAATAAATCATCTTTCTATTTCTTACGGCTATAAATAAGTTACTAATTTTATTTTTTGCACTTTAAAAGATGACAATAATGTCATGATTGTTTTATTATTATTACAATCAATATCTTAATTGTGTAAAATCAAAAAGACTTGCGATTGCTTAGTTAAACTTAGAACAGTGATAAAATTATTAAGTAAAAATTATGGATGTTATTTTAAAAGTAGAAAATCTTGTCAAAAGTTATGGAACTATAAAAGCAGTTAATGACATCTCTTTTGAGGTACATAGGGGAAAATTATTTGCTTTTCTTGGACCAAATGGCGCAGGTAAATCAACGACCATTAATGTCATTACCACTTTACTCAATGCCGATTCAGGGAGAGTTATTTTTAACGATAAAACTGACGAAGCTTATTTTAGATCGAAGATGGGTGTCGTCTTTCAAGGTAACGTGCTTGATGACCAGTTGACCGTTAAAGAAAATTTATTATTTCGTGGGGCTTTATATTTGAATAACAAAAAATTTGTTAAACAGCGATATGAAACTTTGGCAGACTTCCTTCATTTACACGAATTTGAAAACCAAAAATTTAGAACATTATCTGGAGGACAAAAAAGAAGGGCAGAAATCGCTAGAGCGTTATTTTCTGATCCAGAAATTTTACTTCTTGATGAGCCTACTACTGGTCTAGACCCAGAAACTAGGCAAATTGTTTGGAAAGTAATTGAAGACTTACAAAAAAATAAAAATATGACAATTTTTCTTACCACTCATTATATGGAAGAAGCGGCAAACGCCGACCATGTTGTCATTATTAATAAAGGCAAGATTGTTGCCGAAGGTACACCTGCCCAATTAAAAGATACATACTCTCATGATCGTTTAAAAATTGTGCCAAAAGATAAAAAGGCATTCGTTGCTTGGCTTGGCGAAAATAAACTTAATTATAAAAAAGTGTCCGACCAATATGTCATCCCAATCGAAAATAGTGAGCAAGCCATCAACATCATCGAACAAACAAAAACCAATATCCAGATGTTTGAAATGATTAAAGGAACGATGGATGATGTTTTCATTGAAGTGATTGGAGGGGAAAACCATGTATGATTTATTATCTTTAGTTAAAAGAAATACCCTCATCTTCTTTAGAGATAAAACAGCGGTTTTCTTTTCGTTACTTTCAACCATTATTCTTTTAGCACTATATTTTCTTTTTATCGGTAAGCAATACACCAATGGTTTGGAACCATTTGGCGAAGAAGTGATGACTTATTTAGGAACAAGTGTAATGATGGGTGGCGTTTTAGTAATCAACACAATCTCGTTGGCTTTGGGCGTTATGGGTAACATAGTTAACGACTTACAGCAGCGAAAGTTAGATGCGTTTTTAGTCACTCCTGTTAAACGCTATAAAATTATTCTTGCTTACTTTATTACTTCAGTATTAGTAACTGCTGTATTATCGATTTTGATGTGGATACTAACGATAATTTATGTCGGTATTAGGTCTGGATATTGGTATCCGTGGTTGACAATTTTTCAAGTTGCCGGATTATTAATCTTTTATACTTTTTTATCTGCATCACTAATGATTTTCTTAACGACGTTACTAAAATCTGTTAACGCTTTTGGTGCATTATCAGGTGTTTTAGGTACATTTGTCGGCTTTATTTGTGGCATATATATGCCACTGGTAGTTTTGGGTGACACAATGATTTATGTTGCTTCAATCTTTCCTTTTACTCATATGACAATTTTGCTTAAGCAAGTTTTATTGAAAGATCCATATAGTCTTGTGCCTATCGAAGTCGTTGAAAATCTTGAAGTTGCTTTTGGCACTAAAGAAATAGGAGTGTTTGGTCAAGAAGTACCGATGATTTGGCTTATCTTGGCTTCATTAATAATTGCGTTTTTGCTATTATTTTTTGCCTATCGTAACATGAGCAAAAAGATGGCTATATAGCGTCGTTGTTAATACCGTGCAGATTAAAGTTGTTTCGAGATCGTTAATTGTTTTTAGATTTTGCTTTTTTTCTTTCCTGCTTACACAAATACATCGCGTGGTCGGCTTTAGCAAAAAAAGAATTTTTAGAATCATTTTGATTGAAAATAGAAAAACCAATACTTGGCTTAAGTTCGTACATATTTGAATTACTTTCGTTAAATCTACTAGCGGAGGCAGTTATTGCATCCACAAGTTCAAGTACTTCTTCGGGTTTAGAACGTTCTCCTAAAATGAAAAATTCGTCGCCACCAACACGTACTATTAAATCATCGTCACGCTTGCACTCTAAACGCAATATGTTCGCCATTTCAATTAAGGCCATATCACCAACTGCATGTCCTAAATCGTCATTTATTTTCTTAAAATCATCTAAGTCGAGCATAATAGCAAACAAATGACGATCTTTATTCAGCCGTTTGAGTCTTTTATTAAAATAGCGATCTAAGTGGTTGCGATTGTTTAAACCTGTAAGACTATCAGTAAAAAGTTCGTTATTTTGAATATTTATATAAATGCTAGCAAAGGCGACCATCGCGCTAACCCAGATAATCGAAATGCCATAAAACATAATTTGAATAATTGAAGCTACAATAATTAATACTGGAAAAAGAAAAAGATGAATGAAGACATTTTTATTGCCTTCCCAACCATTAGTAATAATGTCCGTTAAAGAAAGAACTAGCGATAAAGCTAAATAAAATAAAGCCGCGACCGCCATCACCCAAAACGAAGGACCTCTCACATACACATTGCTAGCATCAATTATAAAGAACCAATGAGTAAAGACGCTGACAATGCTTAGTGCCGCACTGATTGCGCACGGGATTACATAGTAAGGTATTCTCTTTAATAAACCCTTCCAATTTTCGTTGATTTTATAATCAGTATATAAAAGCCAAGCAAAACAAATAAGCGGATTAAGAATATAATAAAACGTAGTTACTATGTAATTTAGTGAGCGAGCGAAAGTAAATTGCTGGCCGTCAATCAGCCACATGCCTGTATCAAAGACAAAAACTAGGATATTCAAAACCAAACAAAGATTAAATAAATATTGGTCATAAGTCGTTTTTTTATTGCTTCCTCTATTGAGGTCTGTTAAAAAAAGTGAAAGTAAGATGATGCCCACAACATTTATCTCAGCATATAATAATTCGACCATACTTTCACCTCTAGGAACATCACATTTTAATTTTAATTATCATTCTAATTTAACAAGTTTATTAACTAATAAATAGGTTTTTGGTGAACAAACGTTTTAACAAAAAGTCACTTGTCTTTGGTTTCTTCCGCCTATGTAAACTTTAATTAGTTTAATCTACATTGGTGTAATTATCATTATTTTTATTGTTTGTTGATACATAGTGATTAGTATGCAAATATTTAATTGGTTCTAATTTTATTAAGACTTTAGTATCAAAAAGTTGATATTTGAAGATATTTTATTATTGTAGATAATCAACTATTTAGGAAGGCGAAAAGTTTACTAAGACATTTGACTTGCTTATTCCTAGTACAACTAATGTTGCCGGTTGTTTATTTCGTATACAGTTTTCCAAGTAAAAAATATAACGCGGTACATTTTATTTTATTCAAGCGTGAACTTAAGTATAAAAGAAAAATCATCATTAAAGTTGCATATCGTTTGCATTAATGTAATGCAGTTACTACGATAAATATGTTCTTTATAAAAAAGAAAAATTTATTTTAGGAGGATTTATTATATGTCATTAATTGGCAAAGCAGTTTTACCGTTTACTGCTGACGCATATCAAAATGGTAAATTTATTAAAGTTACCGAAGAAACGTTTAAAGGGAAATGGAGCATTGTTTGCTTCTATCCTGCAGATTTTACTTTTGTCTGCCCTACAGAACTAGAAGATTTGCAAACCCAATATCCAACTTTGAAACAACTAGGCGTGGAAGTATATTCCGTATCAACTGATACGCACTTCACTCACAAAGCATGGCACGATACTTCCGAAGCCATCAAGAAAATTGAATATATCATGATTGGTGATCCTGCCCACGTGCTTTCTCGTAACTTAGAAGTTCTTGATGAAACTACAGGTTTAGCAAATCGTGGGACTTTCATCATTGATCCAGATGGGGTAGTTCAGGCTTACGAAGTTAATGCTGGTGGCATTGGCCGTGATGCAAGCACCTTGATTAATAAAGTCAAAGCAGCGCAATATGTTCGCAAACATCCAGATGAAGTTTGCCCAGCTAAGTGGAAAGAAGGTGGCGAAACATTAAAGCCATCGCTCGATTTAGTCGGTAAAATATAGGGTAATAAAATGTTAGATTTAGGAATTAAAAATCAGTTAAATGATTATTTAAAGCTTTTAGAAGATGACATCAATATCAAACTAAGCATTGATAATAGCGATAAGTCGCGAGAACTCGAACAGTTTATCGGCGAAATAAAAACGTTATCACCAAAAATTAGCGTCGAAAAAGTTCATTTGGAGCGGACTCCAAGTTTTAGTATTAATAAAGAGGGTGACGATACTGGAGTTACATTCGCTGGTATTCCTTTAGGTCACGAATTTTCTTCTTTGGTGCTCGCTCTACTTCAAGTAGGTGGGAGAGCTCCTAAAATTGAATCTAACATAATTGACCAAATAAAAAATATTAAAGATAAATTGATTTTCACCACATATGTTAGTTTGACTTGTCAAATTTGTCCCGATGTTGTTCAAGCACTTAACGTCTTAGCGGTACTAAATCCCAACATCACACACACCACCGTTGATGGCTCTATCTTCCGTGACGAAGTGGAAGAAAAAAAGATTTTTGCAGTTCCAACAGTTTATCTTAACGGCGAGTTGTTTAGTAGCGGCCGTATTTCAATTGAAGAAATATTGGCTAAACTAGGTACCAATATCCATCAAGATTTATCCAGCAAACAACCATTTGATGTTTTAATCATTGGGGGCGGACCAGCGGGAGTGAGTGCAGCGATATATTCTGCGCGAAAAGGTATTAGAACTGGTGTTGTTGCCGAAAATATCGGTGGACAAATTTTAGACACACTGGCAATAGAAAACCTTATTAGCATGAAATATACCGAAGGTCCGAAACTTGCCTCTTTATTGGAAGATAATTTAAATGCTCATGCTGTTGACATTATTAAGGGTGTGCATGTTAAAGAAATTAAACAAAACAAAATGTTTTATATTGCGCTTGATAACAACCAGTATTTACAAGCTAAAACTATCATCATAGCTACCGGGGCAAAATGGCGTAATATCAATGTTCCTGGCGAAGCACAATTCAAGAATAAGGGTGTAGCTTATTGTCCACACTGCGATGGTCCATTGTTTGCTAACAAACCTGTTGCGGTCATCGGTGGCGGTAATTCAGGAGTAGAAGCGGCAATTGATTTGGCCAACACTTCTTCTCACGTGACTGTGATTGAGTTTTTGCCACAATTAAAAGCGGACAAAGTATTACAAGATAAGCTTAATTCCTTGAAAAATGTAACTGTTATTAAAAACGCACAAACGAAAGAAATTACTGGCACTGATAAGGTAAACGGTTTGACCTATATTGATCGCACCACCAACGAGCAACATCATTTCGATGTTGACGGAGTATTCGTACAAATAGGTTTGGTACCAAATACTGATTTTATTGGAAATACTGTTGAAAGAAATCGTTTTGGTGAAATCATTGTCGATACTAAGGGTGCCACTAATGTTCCAGGCATCTTTGCAGCGGGCGACTGTACTAATAGTCCATTTAAACAAATCATTATTTCAATGGGAAGTGGCGCTACTGCAGCATTAAGTGCTTTTGAATACTTAATGATAAACGTTTGAGTTAATTTGACAGCATCAACATTATTCAAATGAAAATAGAGTTATGTTTGATTTTATAACTCTATTTTTTATTGATATAATCAACGATTTCTTTAATTGCCTCTTTGTTGGTAAAATCTTGATTTTCAAGAAAGCCGGTAATCTTTTTTAGCATCGCACGAAATAAGAAATTTAATTTCTCATATTTCACGCCACCCATTAAATAGAATACAATT
>JAAYCD010000059.1 GCA_012744375.1 Erysipelotrichaceae bacterium
CAGTTAAGGATAACTAACTTTAATTAATCAGCTTGAACAGGTATTTTTCTTAAAAAAGGTTTTGATCTTGAACTTGGTCTTTTTATGCAGGCTTGCTACGCAAGCCGACCTTTAGGGTCTTGGTTTTTGAACTTGATATTTTTTCTTTTAATTTATCTGATTGTTTAAATCAGAACACAAATTGTTCTTTAACTACTTTATATAATACTTTATTAATACTTTAAGTACTTAGGGGGTTCTAAATGCTTTAACAGCAACGTTTGTAGGGTGGTATCATACCTAAAAAGTTCACCTATCATACCTAAAAAGTTCACATTTCATAACCATCATTCTTTACATACCCATTAATTATGGTATGATACTTTTATAAGTTATGTAGGTGGTGTAAAAATGAGTAATTATTTGTTTAATCGTGACCGAAATTTTAATGACGATATTGTTGACCAAAGTTATTACTATGTTGTAACGCATAATGATTTAATTTCAAAAGCAAACCATGATTTAACTGCAAGAGAGCTAAAAATGATGGATTTTGTTATCTCTAAAATCAAGCCAGATGACCGAAACTTCAACATTATTGAGACTTCGCTCTATGAAATGGGACAGTTGTTTGGATATTCGAGAAGTGGGAAGAATTATTCTGATTTAGCTAAAGCAATTGGTACACTACGAAAAAAAGAAGTTCTAATTTTAGACGAACAAGATCGCACCGTTACCCAAACTGGGTGGGTTGAAAGTGCGAAATATCATGAAAATGGACAGGTAGAAATTCGATTGTCGTCCGATTTGGCTCCGTACCTTCTCCAGTTAAAAAGCGATTATACGCAGTATCGCTTATTTGATACGGTTCAACTCGACTCAAAATACTCGATAAGATTATATAAATTAATGCGTGAAGCTAATAAAAACAAGGGGAAAACATGCCCTACTTTACAAGCTACACCAGAAGAATTAGCAAGAATGATGGGGGCTCCTAAAAGCTACACCTTCGGACAATTCAATCAAAAAGTTTTACAACCAGCGATGGACGAAATCAATCTTAAAATCGACGATATGGACTTAGATATGCATAAAGGAACTCGTGGTCGTAAGGTCGTTCATCTCGAAATCTATAACCGTTTTTACCCTCGAAAACCTAATCTGCATGACGAAGATTTTGAGCCAGTTCCAATGGTCGACTGGATGAAAGATTTTAAATAATAAAAGAAGTGAGTTTGTCACAATAAGATGGAGTAAAACTCGTCCAATACTAAATAGGAGGCTAAATAATGACATTAATTATGAAAAGTATTTTTAGAGGCGGAATACCCTTCATTATCATGCAAAGCATTGCCTTATTGCTCTATTATCAAGGACAATATAAAGATGCTAAGAGTACTTTCTTTAGCGGATTAGTTGCATTTATTGTTGGTGCAGCAACAGTTATTTATAATATTGATCAATGGAGTTTAACAAAACAGAGTATTGTTCATTTCTTAATCATGCTGGCAACTATTTATCCTATTCTTTTATTTAGTGGTTGGTTTTCAGTTTCGACATTTGTAGATGCCTTGAAGGTTTTTGGAGTTTTTGTTTTAACTGGTCTAGTTCTATGGTCGATTATGTTTACTCTTACTAAAATTTTTAAATGGTAAAAATTTAGGATTTTTAATATTTCCTAGTTTGTCTTAATAATAATTGAGTAAAACTCAAAACTATAAATTGATGAACATTAGTAGTAATATGTTCAACAGTAAAAAAAGACGAATAATTGTATATCGTACTAATAAATGGGAATTTAAATAAGAAAGGGATAAAGTATGAATCGTAGGATTGGAATGATTTCTTCTTGTATAGCATTAATCAGTGTTATACTGTTTGCAATATTTATGCTGTTTGATATGTCATCTGCAGCATATGCGATATGTATACTACTGTCTTGCGGGTACATTGTAATGGCATCAACATTTGCTACATATGCGGGTAAAGAGGCGGAGACCGCTAAATATGTCGGAATTGCCTTTGCTGTTATTTATGGTGTATTTGTAATGCTTGTGTATTACGCGCAAATTACAACGCTTTTACAAAATGATTTAACAGAGCAGGCTGCTCAGTTACTTGATTATCAGAAATTTGGTTTGTTTTTTAATTATGATCTTTTTGGATATGGTATGCTTTCTATTTCTACTTTTTTTATCGGATTAACAATCTCACCGAAAAACAAAGAAGATAAAATACTGAAAGTTTTATTACTAGTTCATGGCATATTTAGTATAGTCTGTTTGATTCCAGTGCTGGGAATCTTTAATGCCGGGATGACAGGTGGAGATTTGATAGGTATAGCGGTGTTAGAGGTTTGGTGTCTCTACTTTATTCCGGTATGCTTTTTAAGCTATCGATATTTCAATCGGAAAAGTAATTAAAATTCCAATTTGTAGTGTAACTATTGCACATAATTTATATTATGCGTCGCTGGATAGCTTATAATTTTGAAAGTGCCAGCTTGTCTTAATGCTAATTAAGTAAAACTCAAAAAATATTAAAAGATTCAATTGGTTAAGAGATAGGCTAAGCCTATCTCTATTTTATTTTTTTGTTGACTTATACAGTTTA
>JAAYCD010000091.1 GCA_012744375.1 Erysipelotrichaceae bacterium
CTTGCCCAAATTGTGGCGAAATGATTAAATCACACCATGTTTGTCCAAAATGTGGTCATTATGATGGTAAAGCAGTTTTCTTAAATGGTAAACTCGTTAAAGAAGAACCAAAAGCAAAGAAAGCCGCCCCAAAGAAGAAAGCAAAATAAATTTTTCTTAAAATAAAGATGGGTCCTTGTTATAGGACTTTTTCTTTTTGTGCTATAATAAAAACAGGAGTTTTATTTTATGAAATACAATAAATTAATAGATCATACCATTCTTAAACAAGACGCCACCCCAGACCAAATTGTTAAGCTTTGCGAAGAAGCAAAACAGTTCGATTTTATGTCAGTCTGCGTCAACCCGGCTTATGTTCCTCTTGCTGCTAGATTATTAAAAGATAGTGATGTAAGAGTTTGCACTGTTATTGGTTTCCCATTAGGCATGAACCTGACAAAAACCAAAGTCGAAGAAGCAATTCTAACGGTTAAAGAAGGTGCAACCGAAGTCGATATGGTTATTAATGTCGGACAATTAAAAGCTGGTAATGACGCTTATATTAAAGAAGAAATTAGAGCGATCAAACAAGCAGTTGGCAAAGATATCGTTTTAAAAGTTATTTTAGAAACATGCTTGCTCACCAATGAAGAAATTGTTAGAGCATGCAAAGCCGCGAAAGCTGCTGGCGCTGATTTTGTAAAAACTAGCACGGGATTTTCTACTGGTGGGGCTACTGTTGAGGCCGTTAAACTCATGAGAGAAACCGTTGGACCAAATATTGGCGTTAAAGCAAGTGGGGGAGTGAGAACTCATGAAGATTTGCTCAAAATGGTCGAAGCGGGTGCAAATCGTATTGGCACGTCAAGCGGGGCTAAAATAATATAAAGTACTTGCTTTTGCAAGTGGAGTTTGAAATAATAAAAACGCTGCTTAAACTTCAAGGAGGTGAAAAAACATGCCAAAGACTTCAGTTCGTGATAACGAAACCTTAGATGATGCTCTTCGTAGATTTAAAAGACAAGTCAATAAAGCTGGAACCATCCAAGAAGCTCGTAAAAGAGAATTCTTTCTCAAAAAGTCTCTTAAAAGAAAAGTTAAGAGCGAAAATGCGCGTCGTAAAAACCGCAAATAATTAAAACTTAATATCCGCCGAGAATTACTGCTCGGCTGAAATCGCGGAGTAGAGCAGTGGCAGCTCGTCAGGCCCATAACCTGGAAGTCGGTGGTTCAAATCCACCCTCCGCAACCATTCGTCAAGGGTGGCGAATCTGAACCAAAAATTCGGATTTGCTTAATATAAGCAAAAAATAACGGTCAAAAAATGGCCGTTATTTTTATACCATTCATCTTCTTTTTCTGATGGGCTTAAACCATTATTATAAGTGTGGACCCTATCAAAATTATAAAAGTCAAAATACCTTCCTAAATATTCTTTTGCTATTCTTGAATTTTCATAGTGCTCAATATGCTTATTGAGTTCCTCACTTCTTAGTCTAGAAAAGAAGCCTTCAATGGGGGCGTTATCATTTGGTACTCCTTTATAAGAGAATGACTGTTTAACGCTCAACACTTCTAACATTTCCATAAATTCATTTGTTTTAAATTCTGATCCTTGGTCCGTGTGAAATATTAAATCTAGTGGTTCATTTCGGTTTTCAAATGCGTCTTTGAATGTCAAAATCACCAAACTGCCGTTTCGATTCGATGATATCCTCCATGCGACTATCATTCTTGAAAAGAGGTCCATAATTGCACATAAATAAAAAGAGACTCCTCTTATTTTGAACTCTAATAAATCGCTTGTCCAAACTTTGTTTGGAGCGTCTGCATTAAACTGTTGTTTTAATAGATTTCGGTAATAATTTCTTTTTTCTTTATCGACTTTTGGCGTTTTCCTTTTAATAACATTTTCTTTAACTAAATTATTAGTTCTCATTATTTTGAGGACTGTTTTTTTATCTGCAATAATTCCCTTTTTCTTTAACGCTAAAACAATCTTATTGGCTCCGTATACGCGGTTGGATTCTTCGAACACATTGATCACTTCTTGAGTCAAATCTTCAACACGTTGAACATACCA
>JAAYCD010000102.1 GCA_012744375.1 Erysipelotrichaceae bacterium
AACGCATCATAAATGTCGCTTATGGCTATCGAAATTTTACTAGATTTAGAGCAAGAATCATGCTGCTTTTAGCCTATAAAAATCAAAGGTGATGCACCCTTGCGAGTACACCACCCTAGATTTCATATATTTTGTGGTTTTGATTCAAGACTCCACGCTAGACCACCCTAGATTTCATAGAGCCTTATTATTAAGGGTTACTTTTTGAAGTTTCTTGGACCTTTGAAAGGTGGTTTGTTTGGACGAGGAGAATGTTCGGAGCGAGCGGCTCTATCTTTACTTTCATCATAACCTTCAGGTTTTTCGGTAAATTCTTTATGAGAAACTTTTACCTTGCCTTTATCATCGATTTCGATGACTTTGACTTTGATAATGTCGCCGACTTTAACAACTGATTGCGCTTTATCAACATAGCCATATCCAAGTTGAGAAACGTGGCATAAGCCATCAACATTACCGAATAAATGGACAAAAGCTCCATAATCTTCAACGCGATTAACTTCACCGTCGAAAACTTCACCGACTTTGGCCACTCTAATGATATTTAAAATCATCGCTTTGGCTTTGTTGATTGTTTCTCTATCCATATGGTAAATAGTAACTTGACCACTATCTTCAATATCAATCTTCACTTCGTCGCATTGCGCGATAATATCGTTAATTACTTTGCCACCCGTACCGATAACTTCTCTAATGCGATCTGGATCGATAAAGAAGGTATCCATCTTAGGTGCATATTTACCGACATCGGGGCGTGGTACACTAATTGTTGCAGCCATGACTTCACGAATCTTTGCGCGAGCAATATTAGCTTGAGATAAAGCTTCTTTCAACACTTCACGACTAATGCCTTTAATCTTAATATCCATTTGTAAGGCGGTAATGCCTTTTTCAGTACCAGCAACTTTAAAGTCCATGTCACCAAAGTGATCTTCTAAACCTTGGATGTCAGTTAAAATTGTGTAAGGGTGTTTGCCATCTAATGGACCAGAAGAAATTAAGCCCATAGCAATACCGGAAACGATTGCTTTAATAGGTACACCTGCAGCCATTAATGACATACACGAAGCGCAAATAGAAGCTTGTGAGGAGGAACCGTTTGATTCAACGACTTCAGCGACTGTTCTAATGGTATATGGGAATTCTTCTTCGCTTGGAATAACATAAGCCAAAGCTCTTTCGCCTAAGGCACCATGTCCGATTTCTCTTCTACCAGGAGAACCCATTCTACCAACTTCACCTACAGAGAATGGAGGGAAGTTATAGTGATGCATCCAGTGACGTGTTTCTTCTTCGGTTAAACCATCGATAATTTGCGCATCGCTTTTGGCGCCTAATGTGGTCACAGAAATAACTTGTGTTTGACCACGAGTAAACATTGCCGAACCATGGGCTCTAGGTAAGATATCAACTTGAGCGTCTAAAGGACGAATTTCGTCAACTTTACGGCCATCAGGTCTAATTTTTTCATCAGTAATTAAACGACGAACTTCTTTAGCAATAAGATTTTCTAAGGTGTCATTAACCATGCGCATGACTTTTCTATGTGACTTTTCATCTTCATATTTACGAGCATCATAATCATCTAAAATTTCATTCTTAATTGCTTCAATCGCGTCTTGTCTTTCTAATTTATCAAAGATAGAAATGGCTTTTTTAAGTCTTGCTTCGGCACGGTCAGCAATATCTTTTTCGATTGCGGGATCGACTTGATAAAGTTCGATTTCTCTTTTTGGAGCACCGATCTCTTTGATGATTTCTTGTTGCCATTGGCAAAGTTTTTTAATTGCGGCATGACCAAACATCAAAGCATCTAACATATCTTCTTCACTCACTTGATCAGCACCGGCTTCGACCATGTTAATGGCTTCAATAGTACCTGCAACTGCTAAGTGAATGTCTGATTTATCTTTTTCTTCAACTGTTGGGTTAATAATAAATTTGCCGTCCACTCTACCGACATAAACGCCAGCGATTGGGCCGTCAAAAGGAATGTCAGAAATACCTAATGCTAAGGAAGAACCTAACATCGCGGTCATTTCTGGCGTGGAGTCTAAATCGACGCTCATCACGGTGTTAACAATTTGGACTTCATTACGGAAACCTTCTGAGAACATCGGTCTAATTGGGCGGTCGATTAATCTTGCCGTTAATGTGGCGTGTTCACCTGCACGACCTTCTCTTCTAAGGAAGGAACCAGGAATTTTACCAACGGCATATTGCTTCTCTTCATAAGCGACAGTTAATGGGAAGAAATCTCCATCTTTTGGCGCGTCTGAGCAGCAAGCGGTGGAAAGAACGACTGTTTCATTAAGTCTAACTAATACGGCGCCATCGGCTTGCTTAGCGATTTCACCTGTTTCTACGACAAACTTCTTTCCCTCGAATTCTAATTCGAATACTTTTTTCATCTTTTTACCTCTTTTTTCTGTATAACGTTCTAATTATACTAGATACCCTTTATTTTGTGAAACAAATAACATCTTTAATTTATTGCTAACAAAAACGGCGTTCATAACGCCGTTTGCTTTAAGTTTTGTTGTCTTCCCGATT
>JAAYCD010000104.1 GCA_012744375.1 Erysipelotrichaceae bacterium
TAATCAAGTTTTTGAAAACATTAAAAGAGATTAATTGAAGCTAAAATCTCTATTTCTAAAAAAGCAAAGCTTTTGCTTCTTTTTGTCGTATCTTTTTGCAAAAATTTATAAGATAATAGTTGTATGAATTTGGTGAAAGATATTTGGACAAAA
Source organism: Erysipelotrichaceae bacterium (assembly GCA_012744375.1). GTDB lineage: Bacteria > Bacillota_I > Bacilli_A > RFN20 > CAG-826 > RUG14515. The sequence goes on from JAAYCD010000104.1 coordinate 154, forward strand.
GAAGATTTAATACAATTACAAGCTTACCTACTTTCATTTAGTAAAGGCATAGAAAGCGCCAGTTGGGAAAAACGCATTTTAAATACCGAAATGGTTTGTTTAGCCGTTCCTTCACCCATCGTCAAAAAAATTACTAATGAAATCGCTAAAGGTAACTATATGTCATATTTGGACCTTTGGCCTTGGGACAATATGACGACAGTTTTCATTAATGGTGGACTGATTGTAAAAATTAAAGACTTTGATTTGATGGTTGAGTATTTAAATAAATATCTCTACCGTGTCGATAATTGGGGGGCAGTTGATACTCTCAAGTTTAAGATTAATAACCAAAATAAAAAGGCCTATTTTCGCCTTGCTAAACGATTTTTATCTAGCGATCGGCCATTTGTTCGTCGTGCTGGATTTATCATCATGATGAAACTAGTTGATGATGATGAATTTATTGATGATATTTTTGCCAGCATGAATCTTTTTAATGGAGAGCAACATTATTATGTCAATATGATGATCGCTTGGCTTTTTGCCGAATGTTTCACTAAACAAAGAGATAAAACCTTAGAGTTCTTAAAAACGCATAAGTTAAATAAGTTTACGATGAATAAAGGCATCTCGAAATGTCGCGATAGTTTTAGAGTGAGCCAAGAAGATAAAGACATGTTAATAAAATATCGGATTTCCTAGTCACTTCTTTTTACTAAGGAAGTAACCGATTGATTTACCCCCTCCTCCATTATTAGCCGCTACACCCATAAATCCTATCGTGCCAGATGCACCCAAACCAAAAAACACCAAAAGTGTAATACTCAACCAATTCGGCAAATCGCCAAATATTAACCAAGTATACCAACCAGCATTAAAGAAGTCTTCGCTTGGAAGAGGTTTAAAAAATGTATATAAATCTTCTTCGTATAAGGCTAAATCGTAAGTAAAGTTTGTATCATAAACACGATCATAAATACGTTCCAAAGTTTCAAAATATATTTCTCCTAGAGACAGTTCAATATCAGTGTATGTTTCTAATGAATTAGAAACTATTTCACCCATATCGCTGAAGGTAAGATAACCCATCATTCGCACACCGACTTCATAAACAATTTCTTTGAAATTGCCTTCGCTATCATAAAGTAAAACAATGAGCACACCCATATCGTTTTTACCGATTTTAAATTCGTTAAATAAAGTCGTTGAAGAAAAGTCAGCTCTATCGGTTTGATAAGTAGCGACGACGACTTGCGAACCTCTTATTTCTGCTGGATATTCTTTATCTAAACTATCTTCATAAAGCATCTCGCTATTTAAGTAAATCGACCATTTCGCTCCTTGAGATAGTTGCTCAGCATGATCATTGATATAAAATTCGCTTGTCGGCTTGAAATAAGTATATTTAGGTTGGACTAACTGCACGATTAAAAAGACAATTGCCCCTCCAAAAAGCAAAAGAATAACAAGCGGAACAATGATTCTTTTTATTTTATTCAAGCAAAACAACCCCTGCCGTATGTTCTGGTGCTTCATAATAAGTTAATCTTTCAAAGCCAAACATACTTAAAATCAGGTTGTTTGGAAAAGCACGTAAATTTTTGTTGAATTGTTCGACCGCATCGTTATATAAAATGCGAGCGGTAGTGACCATGTTGGTCGTTGCCGATATTTCATTCATATAAGAAATATAAGCACTAGTAGCTACATAAGTATCTGGGTTATCTTCGATGATTACTTGTAACGCCATGAATTCGCTTTCTAATGTATCCTCGGTTTCGGACATACTCTCAACGTCTTTATTATTTAAAGCGGTGACATATGCAGTTCTTGCTGCAGTAATTTTACCGAGTTGTTCTTCGACGTGTTGTTCTAAGTTTTGTAAAGCATTTGCTAACGCCATCATCTTTTCATAACGGTTTTGCATAGCAATGCCTATTGCTGTCCGACTTGAAGTCGCACTTTCATCGAGTTCGGCTGCATGGTTATAGCCGACCCAAGTCGAAACACCAACTACACCGACAAGAACAACAAAAACACCAATTATGGCAGTTAAAATGAGTCTAATTTTTCTCATATTGAGTACCTTGTATTATAGAATTCGACCAAAGATTTGAATGATCTAGTATCTATAATTCCTTTCTTTGGGAACGTGTGAGTTATTCATTTCACAGCAATGATATAATTCACTTATATGCTGTGGATTTGTA
>JAAYCD010000098.1 GCA_012744375.1 Erysipelotrichaceae bacterium
AATTTTTTACTGATGTTTTTACTCTTAATTGTGGGCAGTAGTTTTTTAAGGTCTGCTCCCCAAACTAATGGAAAAACCTTAAAGAAAGGAACGCAACATAAAGTTGCAATGTAATTATGAAAAAAACCAAATTTTTCAGTATTATGACACTCATGTTGGCGCTCGGCATCACAGCTTGCGTAAAACCTACGCCTCAGTCAAGTGAACCACCGGCAGGCTCGTCTGTAGCCCCTGTTTCATCTTCTGTCGCTCCAGTTTCAAGCGTAACGCCAGCCTCTTCATCCGTGAAGCCAGCCTCTTCATCCGTGAAGCCAGCATCATCCTCCGTGAAGCCAGCCTCTTCATCCGTGAAGCCAGCTTCCTCCTCTGTAGCTCCAGTGCCAGCAATGGCAGTTAGCAGTGTAGACTTTGTTAAAGTAGCAGATGCTGACTTCCTCAAAATCAATGGCACCATTAGTGGTTTTGCAAACGCAGACGCTATGAAGATGGCATTCGGTCTCCGACACAAAGACGCAGCCGATGGCGGTCTAGCCGATCCTCTCGATGGCGAATGGCTAGTTGGCTCAGCTGAACCAGCCGCCGCTGATTACAAATACGCTCCAATAGTTTCCGCTGGGGAATTTGAAGTCAGTATTCCTATGGCAGAAGTCGTATTCGTCAAAGGCGCATACGAAGTTTATGTCGGTCCTCAAGGACATTACGCAAAAGTCACTCTCTCCCAAGCAGCTTGGGGCAGTGGCGCAGTCAAGGCCGGCGGCCTTAAAATGATTCTCCGTGGTGACAGAAGTTTAATCTTCGCTGAAGAACTCCCTGACATCGCTTTAACCGAAGCCACAACTTTCGTCGAAGGCGAAGGTGATGACGCAAAAGTTTTCATCCAAGTCGGTGGCGAACTCGGAATTGAACCAGAAGTATTCCTAGCAAAGGTTGTCAAAGTTACCTTTGAAAGACAGGTTGGTGGATGGACAAAGATCGAAATGCTAACATCTGACGAAAACCCATTAGTTACCCTCGTCGTTGAAGGCAGCAAAGGCTATGTTAAGGCCAATATCACTGCTTTAGACCTTGGCGGTTACCAAGTTAAACTTGGTTTCGATGGAACATCCGCTCCAAATACAACCATGGATACCGATTCTTATGATATGAGAGACAATCCAACAGTACTCGGTAATAAAGAATACGCTCCATACTACGCTGCAGGCACCAATGATGCCGCTCACTTATTTGGCTGCTGCGGTCTCTTCATTGAAACTCTTGCAACTCAAATTACTCAAGATACAACTCGTCTTGAAGCTGAAAATGCAGTCATTGCTAATGCAACTGTCACAGCAAAAGGCGAGGATACAGCCGTTTCTGGCGAAAGTTATCTCGCAGGTATGACAGAATCCGGCAGCTGGTGGAAAACAACCAGCTCTGCAGACTTTACAATCAGAGTTCCTGAAACTTCTGATTACATCATCAATATTGCTTACAAGTGCCCAGCAACAACAACTAGTGCATTATCCCTCGTCGTCGATGGTGGCGCAGCTATAGCAATTGGCACTGTCGCTGAAACATGGACAGTCGCTAGCGAAGTCATTAACCTCACAGCAGGCGCAAAGCACACTATCAGTGTCAGAGGCGTCAGTGGTGTTACTTCCCAACTCGACTACATCGAACTAGTTAAGCACAATCACATTGAAGGAATGGCCTTCACTGGGGATGCCATTGAAGGTACTGCTGAATTATCTGCAGCCACTAATGGTGTGTGCACTTGCGGTAAGGCTGCCCTTAAGATGGCGGCAAGCGCAGATTTAAATGGATTCCTCACTAATGGTAACAAATTACCAAAAGGTGATAGTGGATCTTACGATGGTACCAAGATTTCCTCATACAAATTCAATGCTGCAAAAGCAGGCACAGTTGCCATCTATGCTGAAGGCGCATTTGATTCACCCGGTAACGATGCTAGATCTTACTATTCTGGAAAAGAAGGCGGCGCTACATTTGATTACGATCCAGAAGCTGAAACACACCCAACAAACACTGTTATGAAGATTAACGATGTAGAAATCGTCCTTCCACTCACAAACTATGGTGATTTGTTAGGAACAACAACTGCTAACCAATTCAAGCTCTTCAAGATCGCAAACATCAATGTTATTGAAGGTCTCAATGAGTTCACCATCACTGCTACGAACTCCTACGGTCTAAAATACAACTACTTCGCAATCCTCTTTTAATAGAGATTAGCAAGTTACAACTCAAGAAATCCTAATCGGGTATTCTAGGGTGCCTTCAACGGCACCCTTTTTGTGCTTTTTAGGTCACATCAAGAATGAGCATATAATCGCGCTGTTAAATAAATAATGGAATTTGTTGGAATATGAGAAAGCTAGCAGAAATGCATGGGATTGAAAATAGAGATGTTAACCTTCTTGCTGGCGGAAAAATATTTCATACTTAAACGTTTTAACAGCTTTTGTCTCAAATTCTTTGAGGTTTGGTTTTTAAAAAAATATGAATTTACGATACTTTAATTATTGAAGGAACTCACCTCGGTGTTATAATTTCACCATGAAAGGATGTTTTAAATATTATGAAAAAGAAATTTTTAACTGCAATTGCGGTACTTGCATCATTGATGATTACAGCATGTACACCACCCGTGACTAATACTAGTGCTGGTGGCTCCTCAAAGCCCGCTACTTCCGTCACTCCTTCCTCCTCTAAACACACGCATGTTTGGAATGCTGGTACTGTTACAACACAACCAACTTGTGAGAACGAAGGAATCAAAACATTCGCTTGTAATGGTTGCGAAGAAACAAAAACCGAAGCAGTTCCTGCTTTGGGGCACACTTGGGGCACTCCTGTTTCCCATCCTTCTGATGATACAAATTACAATGTTAGAACTTGTTCTGTTTGTCAAAAGAAAGATATTTACTTTTCAGCAATGGATTATATTAACCTTGTTGGCAACCTAAAAAATGATTCTAAAGCCCCAGCCAATTCCCTGAAGTTAAATGGTAATGGTGACTATGTTGAATATCGTTTTTCTTTAGATGTAGCTTTTACCGGTAAGATTTATCTTTATGGAGCAGTTGATTATTGGAAAGATGGTTCTAATAACAACGATCAAAGAGGTTTTACATCACGTAAATCTGGAGAAGGTTTCAATATCGAAGTAAAAATTAACGATACACTCGTGACGATTACTAATACTAAAACGTATGAAGCAATGGGCATGACTGCTGGTGAAAATGGTTATGGCTCTTTGACGATGTGTGAGTTAGGCGCCGCCGCATTAGTGGCTGATGTTAATACTATTACATACACAAGAACCGAAAGTTATAACTTGAACATCACAGAAATCCATTTTATTGGTTAAAATACGATAAAAAGATAATCGGATTAGGTCGAAAGGTCTAGTCCTTTTTATTTCTTGATGCAATCTAACTAAAAACAAAACTACTTTTTTGCTAATACCTAAACTTATCGGTATATCCATCAAAGAAAAGTACATATTTGTTTGCTAAAAGAAATACACATTGTGTATAATGCAGTTGTCACAAGGTAATGTATAGTTCATAACACAATTGTCTTTATGAAGCCCAATTTATTAATTTAAATGTCGTTATGAAAAACCAAACCTTACCGAAGGAGGACAACTATTTGTGAAACAATTGGATGTAGAACTCGTAAGATATGAAAAGATTAAACACGTTAAGTTTTTAGTTAATCGTATTCAATTACGGAAAGAGCACATTCATAATGAATTTGAAATTTTTGTAGTTTTAAGAGGCGCCGGTATCGCTAAAATAAAAAACAAATCTTATACGATTAAAGCTGGAGATGCTTATTTGATCAATTCTGGCGAAGTACATTCGTATTATCGTGACCCTGGGTTCTCTTTAGACATAGACAATGTTAAGGACGCGCCATTATTTCTTTTCACCCAAATTTCAAATCATTGTTTAAGAGAATATTTTCCGCAAATTAGGACTACGGTTTTTAATTCATGCAATTTACGTGACGTCATGAACGAAGCAGAAGTTCAAGAATTAATTGAAAAACTTGTTAAATCTGCTAGATATTACTTCATGGAGGTACCTTTCTATCAATTAAATATTTTGTCCAATATTGCTCGTGTGATGGAAACTTGTTATAAGCGAGTTCCATATGAAATTATTTCTGAAACGCAAAAAACTAATCTCAAGCAAAAGAACGCTCGCGTGGAAAGAATTATTTCTTATATCGACGCAAACTTTGAAACACAAATTAGATTACAAGATCTTGCCGAACAAGAAAATTTATCGCAGACACACTTCTCACATTTATTTACATCGCTTTTTGGTGTTACTTTTCAAAACTATGTCAATATGAAAAGAATGGAACAATGTATTCGTTTAATGCCAAATAAAGAAAAAACATTGTTGGAAATATCCTATGAAAGTGGTTTCTCAGATCCTAAATATATGAACAGAATGTTTATGAAACACTTTGGTTGTACACCAAAAGAATATCGTAAACGCATAGGTGTGGAGCAAAAGGAAATCATTCAATCTGCGAAAGAATACGAGACGATTTATTCAATTGCTGACTCATTAAAAGCGGTTGAAGATTTCATTGATGTTTTTAATATTCCTCTTGAATCTTAATCGTTATCTCAGTGCAAACAAATCATAAATTAAGCGACCAATAGGTCGCTTTTATTGTTACTAATCAATCAAAAGCTAGTGCGAAAATTAATACTCTATTTTTATATAAAAATAATATTTCTCCCGTATTTACTCGCCCATATACTCCTTTTGCAATATTAATCTATATATTCATCGCACGATAATCCTACGTGCAATGCGCGTTAAACATGTTAGAATAAAGCCGAAGACTCAAAAACTATATCTACAATAATTTTTTTGATGTTCAATCACCGCGTTTTACGCGAGAAAGGAAATTTTTATGGCAAAACTCTTAGCAAAGCCAAAATTTTGGATGGGCTTATCTGCCGTAGGTGTTTTAGTTAGCACATTAATGTTTTCTGGTCAAAGATTAACAAATGAATATGCTGGATTAATCAACGACGTGCTAAGTTTATCCACAACAAAAGTCGGCCAACTCGAAGGCGATGTGGTCGAAGGTTCTGCTTATAAGGATGCAAATGGTTCATTGTCTGACGCTGGTTGGGCAAAAATGATTGCTGACTCTTACAAGTTCTGTGAAGAAGCTGTTGAACAAGGCGCAGTTCTTCTTAAGAATGAAGTCAAAGATGGCAAACCAGTTCTTCCTTTAGCCGAAGACGAAAGAAATGTCTCTCTCCTTGGCCGTGGTAGCAAAAACTTATTCATGCGTTCTGGTGCAGGCGGTGCTGCTCCAAATACCAACCTTGTTGTCCCATTGGATCAAGCTTTTGAAAGAAATGGTTTTAATATTAATAGAACCATCTTTGATGCTTATTCAACTCTCAACCAAACACAAATGACAACTCCATCTACTAACGTTGAGCAAGCTGTTTCATTCTATACCAATGAAAGAAAAGCAACTTTTGCTGAATATAGTGATGCAGCGATTGTTACTTTCGTCCGTATCGGTACTGAAAACACCGACCCAGCAGATGGTAGATTAAATCTCCACAACGACGAAAGAGATCTCCTTAGAATGATTAAGGAAGAAAATGTCTTTAAAAAGACTATTGTTCTCATCAACTCCCCATTCCCAATGTCGGTTGACTGGGTCGATGATCCAGATCTCGGCGTTGATGCACTCATTTGGATGGGTGTTCCAGGTTATTATGGCACTCCAGGTATTGTCCACGTTTTAATGGGCAAAGATGCCGAAGGCAAAACCATTAACCCATCTGGTCACTTACCTGATACTTTCGCTGCTAGCGCCAGCTCCTCTCCAGCCTATGTTAACTTTGGTGATCGAAATATCGCTGTTTATCAAGAAGGTGTCTATGTTGGTTACAAATATTATGAAACCAGATATGAAGACGCAGTCTTAGGTCAAGGCAACGCTACAGGTAATAAAGGTGTCTTCCACAGTAATGGTGGTTGGAACTATGCCGATGAAATGGGTTATCCATTCGGTTTCGGCTTATCCTATACAACATTCGAACAAAAGATTACCAATATTAAATACAACGCTCAAACCGATCAAATCGAAGTCACCGCTGAGGTTAAGAACACTGGCACTGTTGATGGCAAAGCTTCTGTACAACTATATGTCCAAGCTCCATACACTGAGTTCGACAAATCCAACGATTTAGGCAAAGCTTCTATCGCTTTAATGAACTATGACAAAGTCGACGTCAAAGCCGGCCAAACTACCACAACAACCATTAAATTTGATAGATATTTCTTAGCCACTTATGATCACAAAGTAAACAAACACTACATCTTAGAAGGCGGCAGATATTACTTTGCATTAGGAAATGGTGCTCATGAAGCACTAAACAACATCTTACATTATAAAGATGCCTCCCTCCAATTAGTTGACCACTTAGGTCAATCCTATGCTGGCAATGACAACGCTGTTAAATATTTAGATATCGCTGAAGATTTCGATAAATACAGAATGTCAATTTATAATTCTGAATACGAAGTGACAAACCAGTTTGATGATGCAGATTATAACTACTTTGCTATTAACAAGATTCAATATCTTGATAGACAAAACTGGGAAGGCACATGGCCAACGAAAATTACAAATAACCCAGCTCCATCTGCTGCAATGAACATGGCTCAATATTATGTGAAACCAGCAGATGGTCCAAAATACTCCGAAGGTGATGGCACTGTTTATAACGTTCCTTACATCAACGATGCTGGCGAAGAAGAATTAATTACTTTTTCTGATATGGCAGACGTTCCACTTGAAGGCACAGTCGAAAAAGGCAAATTTGCTGGTAAAGATGGTGCTGAAATTTGGGATGCATTCATCAAACAAATGACCCTAGATGATTTAATCATCTCTGTCTCTGATAACCGTGGCATCTTAGACGTTAAGAAAGTCTTAAAGAAAGGCAACTCCGTTGCCGAAGGTCCTGAAGGTTTACTCTCTAGATTCCAATATGGTGATAAGAGATGGGCAACTGGTTTCCCAACTGGTCCAGTTTATACCGCTACCTTCGATCATGAAATGCAATCCAAATTCGGTGGATTCTATGGTGAAGAAGCATTATTCTGTGGCGTCGCCTCAGTTAACGCTCCAGGTGCCAACCTCAACCGTACTCCTTATGGTTCACGCGCTTCTGAATATATGTCTGAAGATGGTGTGATGAACTACTTAACTGCTGCTAACGTCGTTGGCGCAGCTAGAAGAAAAGGTTTAATTATGAACATTAAACACTGCTTCTTAAATAACCAAGAAAACGGTAGACAAAGAATTTCTACTTTCGCAGATGAACAAACCATCCGTGAAATTTACTTAAGACCTTTCGAAGGCGCATTAACAAAAGGTAAAGGCTTAGGCATTATGACTTCCTATAACAGAATCGGTGTCAGATATGCTGCTACTCACGAACCTTTAATGATGAACGTCATGAGAGGCGAATGGAATTATAAAGGTTTAATTATCGACGACGCCTTAACTGGCTCCAATACTGATCAATATTCCAACGGTCCAGCCATGCTCTACTGTGGTACAGACTTATTCTGTCTCGACGGCAATCGTGGCAACCAACTCAGACAATGGGTTACTCAAAATGATGATGGCACTATCTTGTTAGCCTTACAAAGAGCAAACAAATATGTCATGTATGCTATCTCTAGATCATGGATGGGCGGTCTTAGAATTTCTGAAGCCGACTTAGGCAATCCATGGTGGAAAGATGTCGTTAATGGCATGGTCATTGGTACAACTGTTATTACAGCTGCGTTAATTGGCTTGTATGTTTTCTCTGAAATCATTTCTAAGAAAAAACCTGTTGCTGGAGCTAAATAGGAGGATATGAAAATGGAACTGATTAAAAACTTTTTGAAAAACAAATCGATTGCCTATTTCATCGTTCTCGCTAATGCTGTTTTAGCCTTAGTCGTTAGCATCATTTTCTTCTTAACATATAAGGGCGCAATGCCTAACTCTGCTGCTGGCAAAGCTCCAGAATCCATTGGTATTTTCTTACTCGTTGGATTTGTGATTGAGTTGGTGGCTTTGTGTTTCCCACAATACAGATTCATCCATGCTATCGCTGTTGGCATGTTTGGTATCGCTCTATATAAAGAAGTGATTATTATCCCAGTCCTTATCGCTGGCGAAATTAACAACGTTCGTTACGAAGGCGGCGATTTCGGACTCAATCTTTTCTACTTAATTACTTTATTTGTGATTGTAATCGCTGGTATCGTCGCGCTCTTCATAGGTTTATATAAATCCGAAGAAGAAGCTGATAAAGATATGAAGGTTGATTTAAATAACACAAATAAAGTTGTCGCACTCGGATCAGGCGCAGTTCTTGTGATTGCCGCTATTCTAACAGGTTCTTTAGTGACAAATAGCTTATTAAAAGCTGCTCCAACTATCGTTCCTGAAGAAGAAGAAGTCAATCCAATTACTGATGAAATTAAAGCGATTGCTGAGGCTTATGAGTATGACTTCAACCCTGATGATGTCCTCATTAAGGAAGAAGCCGAATGGGATTTCAGTAACCCACTCTTAAACGCTACCAGTGGTGTTAGTACCACTAATGGCAATAGAGAAGGTCGTCACATTGTTTATTACTTTGAAGGTGCTTATGCTGAAGGTTATCAAGGCGACTATTCTGAATCTTATGCTTACTTATGGCTTTGGGATGATGGTATTTTCGCTGGTAAATCCAGAGATACCAACATTAGAGGTTATTGGTATAACTCCTCTCTTGCTAGAGGCGTAGACCCAGAAACAGGGGCAGATATTAAGGACTGTTTAAACATGGTTAGTAACGTTGATCGTTATGATTCCATCATCACCCAAGAAGCTAGCGGCTTCTATGAAAGAAACGCTTATATCTATCTCAACATGGGTTGGGGTACCCGTAGCATTATCATTAACGGTTACAAATATTATCCAGAAGTGGCACTATTTATTGATTCTGGCTCAACCGGTAGTACCTTCAAAGTTGGTGAAACCTTCAATAGAAGTTCTTGGACCGCTAAACGCGTTCTTAAAAATCTCTCTTATTCCGCAGTTTTCAAAGCTTCTGAAGTTAACTGGACTGATGGTCAAGGAATTGCTAACGGTCAAAAATTAACGACCGCTGGTCAATTTGAAGTTACCGCTACTTGGAAAGGCTTAACCGCTACTAAAACAATTACTGTTACTGATTAAGTAATTCCTAACACCAAACAATTGGCTAGCTCTTTAAGAGTTAGCCTTTTTTGTTTATTTATTAATAAAAAGTGACATTTGACATTTATCGAGGTATTTTCGATAAAAAAATGTTGCTTACAAACAAAAACGTGCTAAACTTACACCATAAAAATTATGAAACAAGCCTACAAAGTCTACGCTTATTATTACTATTATTACCCAAGGAGTAATCAATAATTCTTGGCTTTTTGGCTAATGGTGTTGTTGGTTACTCATAATCAGTGGCACCAATAGTAAGAGGGATAGATACATTGGTGCCACATCACGGCACCAATTTTTATTTCTAATTAGGAGGATAAAAAGAAATGAAAAAATCAAAGTTATTGTTATCAATCATTCCCTTCTTCGTAGCCCCAGCGCTTATCGGTTGTCAAAACGCGAACGTTAAAGTGATTGGCATTTGTCAATTAGTTACGCACCCCGCACTTGATGCTGCAACGAATGGTTTCATGCAAGCTGTTAAAGAAGGAATGGGCGAAAAAAATGTCAGATTCGACCTACAAGACGCCGCGGGCGAACCAGGCAACTGCATTATCATCGCTAACTCATTCGTCTCTAAAAACGTCGATCTCATCATGGCGAATGCCACTCCAGCTTTACAAGCGGTAGCTAATTCCACAACAACCATCCCAGTTCTAGGTACCTCAATTACTGAATATGGAGTAGCTTTATCGATACCTAATTTTAATGGAGTAGTGGGTGGAAATATTTCTGGTACAAGTGACTTAGCACCATTGGATGGTCAAGCTGAAATGATTAAAGAATTATTTCCTGAAGCACAAAAAGTTGGTCTATTATTTTGCAGTGCTGAAGCAAACTCTTTATACCAAGTCAACACTGTAGAAGCATTGCTACAAGACGAAGGCATTGTTACCAAACGGATTGCTTTTGCTGATTCTAACGAACTTCAAAGCGTGCTCGTTGCTAATGTTAATGATTTAGATGTTTTATATATCCCAACAGATAACACTGCCGCCAACAACACAAGTATTATTGACGCTGTTTGCCGCCCAATCGGTTTACCAATTGTGGCTGGTGAAGAAAATATCGCCAAAGCGTGTGGCGTAGCTAGTTTATCAATTGACTACTTCCGTTTAGGCATTAAAACAGGGCAAATGGCTGTGGAAGTATTAAAAGAAGGAAAAGACATCGCTACAATGCCAATTGCCTACGATGAAAACCCAGTTAAAAAGTTCAACAAAGAAATTTGTGACGAATTAGGTATTGTTATCCCTTCCAATTACGTAGAAATCGAGTAAGATGCTTAATGACATGTTAACTTATTTATTATCTTTACGAGGCGCTATAGCTCTCGGCACTATCTGGGGGATTATGGCATTAGGTGTATTTATCACCTACCGCATCTTAGATATTCCAGACTTAACAGTAGATGGTTCTTTTGCTACTGGTGGTGCGGTATGTGCAATGGTCATTATTAGTGGCGGTAATTTCTGGGTCGGTATTTTGCTTGGTATTATCGCTGGCTTTATATGTGGTCTAATTACTGGTTTATTACACACATTATTAGATATTCCCCCTATATTAGCGGGTATATTAACGCAACTATCACTATGGTCGATTAATTTAAAGATTATGGAAAATAGTTCTAACCAACCTATTAGCGCCCGTACATTTCCTTTAATTTTCTCGCAACTTAAAATTCCAGATGCTTTGTGGAAAATTTCCCTTATTGCATTAATCTTGGTCTTCGGTTTTTATGTCTTTTTTGGCACCGAACTTGGTGCTTCAATTAGAGCAACAGGAAATAACCCAAGAATGGCTAAAGCTCAAGGCATTAACACGAAATTCAATATTGTCATTGCTTTAATGATTTCTAATGGCCTTGTTGCGCTAAGCGGCGCTTTGTTAGCCCAATATCAAGGCTTTGCCGATATTAGTATGGGTAGAGGAGCAATTGTCATTGGTTTATGCGCGGTTGTTATAGGGATGGCTTTAGTGAAAAAAATTACCCCGAACTTCTTAGTAAGAATGCTCAGTGTCATTATTGGTTCAGTAATTTATCATCTTGTTTTTCAAACGGTCGTATTTCTTGGGCTTGATACAACATATTTAAAGATGTTATCGGCCATTGTTGTCGCCTTGTTCTTAGGTGTACCATATGTTAATAAAAAGTATTTAGCCCCATATTTTAAACATAAGAAAAAGAAATTAGTCGTGGAGGAAGTCAAAAATGATTGAACTAAAAAACATTAGTAAATCTTTTAATACTGGCACTCCTAACGAAGCCAAAGTATTTGATAACTTAAATCTTATCTTAAATGAAGGCGACTTCGTGACCGTCATCGGTGGTAATGGTGCGGGCAAAAGTACATTGATTAATATAATTTCTGGTAGTATATCACCTGATGAAGGTAAAGTGTTATTAAATAACGCAAACATCACCAACATGAAAGAACATCAAAGAGCCCCATATTTTGGACGCGTTTTTCAAGATCCTATGGTTGGTACTGCCGCGGATATGACCGTACTTGAAAATCTTGCGCTAGCGTATGGGCGCGGACGTCCACGCTCGTTATTCCGTTGGTCATATCGAAAAAGCGATATTCAAACCTTTATTGACGATTTAAAGACTTTAGATTTAGGTTTAGAAAAGCGTTTATATCAAAAAGTTGGTTTGCTTTCCGGTGGTCAAAGACAGGCCCTAACCTTATTGATGGCTACAATTAGGAATAAACCTACGTACGCGCGTATAAAAAAAGATTATGTAAGATTTTCAAGCGGCGATAAAAAGGCCGCGCAAAACGTCATTAATCAAACTTTTATCGAAGCAAAGAATAACTTTATAAAAACAAAAAATATAATTAAGGCCAATAACTCACTTACTAAAGAAGAAAAGAAAAAAATGCATGCCGAAGCGTTTGCAACTTATGATAAAACGATTCGCGCCTTTGATGTTACTAAGCCAGTACTTTTATTAGATGAACATACAGCGGCTTTAGATCCTAAAACCGCAGAAAAAGTTTTACAAATTACAGAGCGAATTGTCACTGAAAATAACCTTACTACAGTGATGATTACCCACAATATGAAGGACGCAATTAGGTACGGAAACCGCTTAATTATGCTTTCGCAGGGACAAATTATCGCCGATGTCACAGGGGAAGAGAAGCAAAAATTGACTATAGAAACACTATTAAAATTGTTTGTTACCAACAGCAAAAATGACATCTTATCTGATTCAACAATCTTAGGAAATTAACAATAGAAGTACTTGTCTTGCTCGACAAGTATTTTTTTTTAGTTATAATAGGTATTATGAAAATCGCATTATCTGTTGAAACAACAGCGGACCTATCTAAAGAAATATTGAAGAAGTACAATTTATACCTCATTCAATTCACCGTTTTACTCGGTGAAACATCTTATCTTGATGGTGAGATTACAAGCGCGGACATTTTTGAATTTGTTGAAAAATCAAATATCTTACCAAAAACTTCTGCGGTCAATATTTATACTTACCAAGACCATTTTAAGAAAATTTTAGCTGATGGTTATAATGAAATTATTCACTTCACTATTGGTTCTGGCTTCTCTGCATCTTACAATAATGCGCTTGTTGCGGCCGAAGAGATGAAAAGCGTTCACATCATCGACTCCATGAACTTATCATCTGGCATCGGTTTATTAGCGCTATATGCTCGTGAACTAGTTGATAAAGGTTTAGATGTTGAAACAGTCGTTAAAAAAGTTAGAGCGCGTGCGTTACAAGTGAAAACTAGCTTCGTTGTCCACACCTTAGAATACTTACATAAGGGTGGAAGATGCTCAGGTTTGGCGAGAGTAAGTGCGGCCATATTAAGGCTTAAACCACAAATCGTGGTCGCTGATAACAAAATGGTGCCAGCAAAAAAATATTTCGGTAGAAGAGTTCAAGTTGTTGAACAATATAGCGAAGATGTTGTCGCCGAAATGGTTAATCCAGATCTAAAATACGCGTTCATTACTCATACATTAGCCACTCCTGAAATGATTAAAGCGGCTACAGACACATTATTGGAACGCGGCTTTAAAGAAGTGCTTGTTACTAATGCCGGCGCGACAATTACTAGTCACTGTGGTCCATTAACTCTCGGCATTCTTTATATCGACGGTGATCCGATCGAATAATTAAAACAAAAATAAATAGTACGTGAAAACGTATTATTTTTTTATCCTTGT
>JAAYCD010000050.1 GCA_012744375.1 Erysipelotrichaceae bacterium
ATCTAATTGATTCTTATATGAATTTATTTGTTCATCAGAATCGGTACTAACTCTAGCATAAGCAGCTACTCGCTTTTTAATGACTTTAAAACCATTTTTATCTAGATCAAATTTTGGCCTAGCTTTAATTACGGTAACTTCTCTTTGTTCCATTAATAAAACCTCCTACTATATACATCACTCTTTGAGCAACTTATATCAACGACATTTGACTATTGTTTTGCTTTGCAAGAACTTCTTCTTTTACAACCTCAATCATTTGATAATATTCATCATCGTTGATGAGCTTTTGATCTAGCATATTTCCAATTAAAGAAACTGCTAATGTGTATTTATGTTCATTATTTATATTGAATTCTTTCATAAAAAATCTCCGCTTAATCGCAGAGATTCGACGAGGATATTGTTTAGTGGAACGCTTATAATTTAACAAATAAAAAGCATCTTGCATAGACTACCAGTGGCGACATTTTTTGAAAATATCAGATGAAAAATAGTGAAAAAATAGTGAAAAAATAATGAAATTTTGATATATTATTTATGCGAGGATAATCTATGATTAAAGTCAAACTTGATAGCGGTATATTAAATTCAATTCTTGAAATAGAAAAAAACAAGAATTCTTTAGATTTGGTTAAAATACCAATCAATCTATCGAATAAATTTATAAAAAACACGAAAAAAAGAAGTTCATACGCCTCCAATAAGATTGAAGGTAATCCTTTAACATATGAACAGGCTGACGCTGCTATCGAGGCAAAGAATAGACATTTCCTTAAACCAGAACAGGAAATAAGAAATTATTATCTAGCGTTGGAATTGCTTGAGAAGAAGTTAGAGAATAAAGAACCTTTGTCGCTTAAGCTGTTATTGGAAGTTCAAAAACAAATATGCGAAGGGGAACCAAAAGAAAAAATTGGTCTAAGAGGAGCGATGCCTCCTGGAGTTTTATTTGCGGTTTGGAATGATGATGGCACTCCAGCCTATATACCTCCTGAATATTCTGAAGTCCCTATCTTGTTAGATGAATTATTAAAGTATATTAACGATTCAGATGATCACCCATTAATTAAAGCAGCGGTTATCCATTATCAACTAGTGACTATTCACCCTTTTGAAGATGGCAATGGCAGAACCGCGAGAATTATCTCTAGTTATTACCTTTCGTTAAATGGATATGGTTTTAAAAACGTTGGCTCTTTAGAAGAATACATGTCTTATAACATCGATGAATATTACGACTCTCTTCAAATGGGATTGCCTATTTTATATTACGATGGAAGAAACAATCCTCCACATGGTGAGATATGGATTAAATATTATTTGAAGATATTCTCTCTTTATGCTTCTAAAGTGCTTTCGATTGCCCTAGAAGAATCTAACGACAATAAGCAAGAAAGGCTATCCCACTTATCTAAAAAAGTAAAAGACTTTTTAAATTATCTAGAAAAAAATAACGTTTTATCGTTTGCTCCTATTGATCTTGCTAATAAGTTAAAAGTCACTAATAGAACGATTATTAATTGGTGCTCTGAGCTAGTTAATAATGGCTATTTAAGACCAGTGATTGTTAATAAAAGAATCCGTCATTACGAGCTAATAAAATAGTTACTCCGCGTCAATTGAGGAAAACCCTATTTTTCCGTATAATGCCATTATGTTTGATAAGTATGTCTTCTAGATAAAA
>JAAYCD010000046.1 GCA_012744375.1 Erysipelotrichaceae bacterium
CAATTTTTGCACCCGCGCAGTCCAAAGGCTGAATATAGGAAGGCATAGAGTTAAACCAGCCCGCCACTCCCATGCTGGTCATATCTGTCGTAACCTTCGGTGGCATTACAACTTTCCCTTCACCATGCCACCGCCACGTCTGCTCAACACAATCGATCACCTGATCCAAATCAAAATTTGCCTTTACAAGTTCATTGTCCAGAACGGTGCTGAAACAGGGTGAATTATTCATAACTCCCTCCATCTGTCCGCAGACTAATAACATTAACGGGAGTATAACATGTTTTTATTTCTTTTTCATTTCGTTTGTATTTGTTTTTTTGTTTTTTCTTTGTTTATAATGCTATTTATACCCTTTCCCCAAATTGCGCTGTGCGTCCTTTTCTTAACTTGGTTTTTATTTTTTCTACAAAATGAAGTCTGGTTAATAAGCGCATTGTATCGCTTTTCTTATTTTCCTATGAAAATGCAGAATAGTATCTCATTTACTATAATTGCGTAAAAATCACTTTCGTTTTTCTGTAATATATGATATAAAAGAAAGGGAATACGGAACAGGGATTAATGATGTTCATCAATGTTTCAAAAAATGTGTTGGGATTGGAGATAATGCACACCATGAAATTAGATAACGACACGCTACAACGACTATACGATGTATTTACCATTGAATCCGACTGCATCCGGGATATGCGTGCATTTTTTGACGAGAACGCTTTTGCACACGCCGTTCGCCTGTTAACGTCAGCAGAAAGAATAGGCACATCGGGCTGTGGACATTCTGGGATTGTGTGCCAGCATTTAGCGCACCTGTTGTGTTGTATTGAACGTCCCGCAAGATTCATTTCGCCCGCAGATGCCTTGCATGGCGCGATGGGTTTTCTGAAAACTGGCGACGTGATGATACTGGCTTCCCGCGGGGGAAAAACCGCTGAACTATTACCCATGCTGGATGTTTGTAAAAAGAAAGGTATATTTGTCATCGTAATAACAGCCAATACATCATCGATTCTAGCCGAAGGAGCGGATGTAGTAATCAAACAATACGTTAATCGGGAAACAGATCGGGACAATGCACAAGGTACAACATCAACAACATCCTTATATGTGTTATGTCATCTACTACAAACTGCTCTAATTGAAGTTACAGGCTATTCTAAACAACAGTTTGCTGTTAACCACCCTGGTGGTGCAGTAGGCGAGCGGCTAAACAAAAAAGACGAGGCGTCTGCAGTGAAAGGAACAGATTAAAAATGAAACTGGATACGCGACGCGATACTATTCTGTCCTTGCTCGAAAAGGAGGGACGTGTCCGTGTTAGTCAGTTGAGCAAGCAACTTGGTGTTTCGGCTGTTACTATCCGTGCAGATTTGTCGAAAATGGAAGAAGAAGGGCTTCTAAAAAAAGTGCAGGGTGGTGCCGTTCAAACAACCCTAAGTCTTTACAATCATGAGTTTCAAAGACGTAGAAACCTACATCAGAATGCCAAGATGCGTATCGGCACTTTAGCAGCAGATCTTATCAACGATGGAGATTCTTTGTTCATTAATGGCGGTTCTACTACCTACTATACTGCGTTGGAGCTGAAGAAGAAGCAAAAATTAAGCGTGGTAACCAATGCTCTTAATGTGGCAATCGAGCTGGCCATGTGCCCGTCTTTTTCTGTTATTCTGGTTGGCGGAACGCTGAACCCCTATTATTCTTTTATGTTCGGAAGCGATGCATTGAATCAACTGCGACGGTACAGGGTCTCCAAAACAATCCTATCTATAGACGGTATCAGTGCACAAGGCATTACTACCATCCATCCTGAAGAAGCTGCCATTGTTGCAGCTATGATTGAGCGAGCAGACCACAGAATGATTGTTGCGGATGGCAGCAAAATTGGGCATGAAGGTTTTGTAAACATTTGCGGCTTGGATAAAATTGATGAGTTGTTGACCGATGAAACCGCAGACCGGGATATTCTCGACGAAATACGAGCGCAAAATGTGAATATTCACCTATCGACATCGAAAGGACGGTATCGCTATGAAACGACCACTGAGAACTCCATTCTTTGAAATTGGCGTCAAAAACTATATCTATGGTGACGATGTGCTTAAAATGGCACTTCATGCGGAACAGTGCGCCGAAAAATATGACATAGATGTCATCATGATCGTTCCTTATACCGAAATTCGAACAGTTAGGCAAAATACAAAACGCTTATTTGTCTTTGCACCTTACATGGATACTTTGCGTCCTGGCCGAGGTATGGCCGATGTATTGCCCGAGGCTATCAAGGCAGCAGGAGCAGAAGGTGTTGTTATCAATCATTGCGAACGGCCCATGTCACTTCCGCAGATGAAAGCAACGATTGATCGTGCAAGAGAGTTAGATATGTATGTCTTTGGCTGTGCGGATTCAATCGCAGAAACCCAAGCTCTGGCACAATTACGTCCGGATATCATCAACCCTGAACCAAATGAGCTTATTGGTGGAGGTGGGGGCGTCAGCGACAAAGCCTATGTCGAAGCAAATATCCGCGCGGTTAAGGATATATATGAAGACATCATCGTAGAGCAAGCCGCAGGCGTATCGTCGCCAAAAGAGGTATATGATTTCATTTTTGCCGGCTGCGAAGCAACAGGCGCAGCTTCTGGTATTTTCCGGGCAGAAGATCCCTATCAGATGGCAGAAGCAATGATCGCAGCAGTACGAAAAGCAAAGGACGATCGAAACGCAGCAAACAACTCGTAAGGAGGAAAAATAATGGTATACGCAGAACAGATTGAGCTACAATCCAGTGACAAGGTAGTAACGTTCCATAACATCACAGATCAGGTAAGGGAAATCGTCAAAAAGTCAGGTGTGACAAC
>JAAYCD010000012.1 GCA_012744375.1 Erysipelotrichaceae bacterium
ATTTTTGGTCCAAATTATGGGAGCATTTTCAATTAGTGTGGTCGGAAAGATGGGATTCGAACCCACGGCCTCTTGGTCCCGAACCAAGCGCACTACCAAGCTGTGCTACTTCCCGAAATATTAAAAATCGAAAAGCGACATTTGATCGCTTTCGCTCAATTTATCCAATACTCCCATATCGGAAAGATCTTGGACATTAGTTGTTGTTAATTTTGTTCTTCTTAGTAAGTCTTCTTTAGAGAAAAATTGTCCTTCGTTTCGAGCTTCAATAACGGTAATCGCGTTATTTTCGCCTAAGCCATCAATCGTTACAAAAGGTGGAATCAAGGCTTTTCTTTCATAGTCGACAATAAACTTAGTGGCATCGCTACGATATAAGTCAAGATTAGCAAAAGAAAAACCTCTTTGGACCATTTCTAAAGCGTTGAACAATGTTTTAAGTTGTTCGGTTTCTTTTGGAGAAAGCTTTTCATTTGAAACGCGTTGTTTGGTTTTAAGTTCTTCAATCTTACTAATGATGGCTTCTTTACCTTTAATCATCGTACGAATGTCGTATTGTTTTGAACGCACCGTAAAGAAAGTGGCATAAAACTCTAAAGGATAATAAACCTTGAAATAGCCCACTCTGACAGCCATGGTAACATAAGCAACAGCGTGACCTTTAGGGAAAAGATATTTAATACGCCGACATGAATTAATATAATAATCCGGAACTTTATGTACGCGCATACTTTCGACATATTCTTCCTTCAAACCACGTCCTTTACGCACATCTTCCATTATGCTAAAAGCAATTTTGCTTGGTAAACCTTTGTCGATTAAATAAGTCATAATATCGTCACGACAGCCAATCACTTCTTGTAAAGTGGCGGTATTACTTTTAACTATGTCATCAATGTTTCCTTGCCAGACGTTAGTGCCGTGAGTTAATCCAGAAATAACGACCAAATCGGCAAACGATTGCGGACGCGTTTCTTCCAAAACACCACGAACGAAATCGGTATTAAATTCAGGAAGAGCTAATGCTCCAGTTTTTGAATTAGTATAGTCGTGAGCCATTTCTAATGCCGAGGCAGAAGAAAATAGGGAAAGAACTTTCTTATCGTTCATCGGAATGTCATCGACTTTAACTCCTGTTAAATCAGACATCATTTTTAAGGCCATTGGGTCAACGTGCCCTAGAAGGTCAAGTTTTAAGATTGTATCGTGCAAAGAGTGAAAATCAAAGTGCGTTGTTTTCCAGTTAGAATCAACCGCATCTGCAGGATATTGAATAGGGGTAAAATCATAAACTTCATGATCGGTAGGAATAACGACAATGCCACCTGGATGTTGGCCAGTCGTTCTTTTAACATCGACACAACCAGAGGCTAAATACGCAATTTTTGCTTTAGGATAAATAGCTAAGGCTCTAGCGACTTCGTCTTTGCTTAAACCTTGCGATTCAAGTGTTCTTTCAACATAACCACGAGCAAAACCAAAGGCAGTTTTATCAGCGACCGTTTCGATAGTGCCCGCTCTAAAGACATTTTCTTCTCCTAAAAGAAATTTAGTATATTCATGGGCTTTAGCTTGATAATCTCCTGGGAAGTTTAAGTCGATATCAGGAGTTTTTTCGGCATTAAAGCCTAAGAATGTTTCAAAAGGAATGTTTTGCCCATCATGGACTAATGGCGCGCCACACTTTGGACAATTTTTATTTGGTAAATCGTAGCCAGAACGATATTCAGGCATCGTTTCGCTTGTCCATTCTAAATGTTTACATTGCGGACAGCGATAATGTGGGGCTAAAGGATTAACTTCGGTAATATTTGCCATAGTTGCGGCTAACGAGGAACCGACCGAACCACGCGAACCAACGATATAGCCATCCTCGTTGGCCTTTTTTATAATTAGATGCGCAATATAATAAATGACGGAATAACCGTTAGAAATAATACCATTAAGTTCCTTTTCTAGACGCGTTTGGATAATTTCTGGGAGGGGGTCACCATAAAGTTCGTGGGCTTTTGAAAAACAAAGATCTTTCAACATTTGCTCACTGTTTTCAATTTTTGGAGTATATAGATGGTCATTTGGCACTGGAATAATCGGTTCAATCATGTCGGCGATTTTGTTGGTGTTAGTCACGGTGATTTCATAAGCTTTTTCTTCACCTAAAAATGCCATACATTCAAGCATTTCATCAGTTGAACGGTAATGTTGATCTGGATTATCAAATGGAGCAACCTTGCTACGGTTGTATGGATTGAGCGGATGGGGTACTCCACCAATGCCTTTAGCGCTAATATAAACATCTCTAAAAATTTTGTGTTTTTTAGTGACGTAATGAACATCACCAGTAGCACAAACTGGAATATTTAATTCATCAGCAACTCTAACGATATCTTTAACGTGCGTGATTAGTTCATCATCACTCATCTCGCCCATATTGACTAAGAAAGAGTAGTTTTCAAGAGGTTGAATTTCGATGTAATCATAAAATGCCATCGCTTCTTTTAAAGCCTCGTCGCCATAATACATTGCTGATCTAAATACTTCGCCATTTAAACAAGCACTGCCAATAATTAAGTCTTTTCTTAGATTATCAATTTCACGACGTGGAATTTTTGGTACATCCGCGAAATAATCAATGTGTGAATAAGAAACGAGTTTATATAAAGCCTTTAAACCTTCTTTGTTTTTGGCTAAAGCGATAACGTGTGTCGGTCTAAGGTGCTTAACCAAAGTACTTGGCGTTTCGAGTTTACCTAAATCAGCGTGTGTTAAATGACGATTATGTTTGGTTAACATGACGAGCATTGGTTGCCAAACCTCGTTTAATATTTTTGCGTCATAATCAGCGCGGTGCGCGCTATCTTCGTCATAAGCTACTTCCATATTGCGGCACAAGCTCCCTAAACGATGATTTCTTGATTCTGGGAATAAATAGCGCGATAAGGCCAAAGTATCAATAACGGGGTTATTTAATCTTGGACGACCGCATCTATCCAAAGAGGCTTGCATGAATGAAAAGTCAAAATCGGCGTTATGGGTCACGATGATGGCATCACCAATAAACGCTAAGATTTTTGGCCACACTTCTTCAATGGTTGGTTGGTTAACTAACATCTTATCGGTAATGTTAGTAATATCGCTAATCTTCTTAGTGAGTTTTCGATTAGGATTGATGAGAATGTCTAAAGATTCAGAAACAATGCCGTTTTCCACTTTGACAGCCCCAAACTCAATGATGCGGTCATAATAGCAATTTAAACCAGTCGTTTCTAAGTCGAGGACGACATATTTGGCCTTGTTTAATACTTGGTTTGAAGGATTTTTGATGCATCTAAAAACATCATCAATCATATAAAATTCAACGCCATAAAGCATTTTAATGCCAGTTAATTTACCAGCTTCCTGCGCATCGGGATAATTTTGCACTACTGCATGATCGGTGATTGCCATTGCTGAATGGCCTAATGACTTTGCATATTTAGCATATTCAATCATGTGATTAATGCCATCCATCGCTGACATATTGCTATGAAGATGTAATTCAACACGTTTTTTTGGACATTTATCTTCTTCGATTTCATCTGGCGGAAGCAAATCAATAAAGTGAGCTTTAATCGCCATCGATTTATTGTATTCATCAAAATAAGCAGCGCCGCGAATACGAACATTTGTGCCCCACTTTTTCATTTCATCGACTAAGTCATCATTAATCGAGCTGTTTTGATATGTGTTAGCGTATATCGCTCCTCCAGCGTCATCAAATAAACCGATATTTAGTTTTTTTCTATCACCATACTCGTTGATTTCAACGGTGAATACTTTCGCAGAAAAATCAACGTTGTCCATTGATTTGTTTATTTCATCGATTGAATCAACCGGTTGATAGTTGCCTCTTTTATTAAGTCTTGTACGTTCGCGTTCTTTGGCCATTTCCCTAGCATTTTGTCTAGCCATTTTCAGCATTCGTTCTTCAGTTTCTTCGTTTTGCATGAGCTTTTCGCTTTCGATTAACTGCTCAACTTCACTACGGTCATGAACCGGACGAAGCATAGCTTCTTCTTCAATTGTTTGTTCAGCTTCCTGTTCGGCTTTACGAAGAATTTTTGCGATTTCTTTTTTAGGAATATTAATTTCTTCTTCTTGTGGTTTCACTTCTTCAATGACAGAAAATTCATAGTTTAAAAAATCTAAAAAATCACGAAAATCTTGGATAATTGGCATATACTGCGCTTTTTCCGCTTCGCTAGCATAAAGGATTTTTAAATAACCATCGTTGCTCGCATCAAGCTCAAAATTGTGCGGCACACGATATAGTGTTTGATACCAATCATCTAAAGTTTTAAGCAAATCATCCATCGTTGGTCTCACGATATATGAAAACCTGATTAAATATGGGTAATCGATTTGGTTTAAACCATCTTGGAATTGCCTGAGCAAATAATATTTCCATGGTGTTTGTTTAACAATCACCATATCTATTTGATTGCGATTAAAACGATTTCTTGAGACCATCTCAAAATCAATATCGAAATCCTCGATATTTTCAATTTGGATATGTTTTAAGAAAGAAATCATTTTTTCGGTCATAATAAGAAAACAAAAACGTATCTAAATAAATCTTTAACGACAATAAAGCCCATTAAAGCAAGCAAAAGAGCTAAGCCGACAAAAGAAACAATATTTTTGACCTTTTCCGGCACTTTTTTGCGCGTAACTGCTTCGATGCCGAGCACTAAGAGTTGCCAACCATCCAATCCAGGGAAAGGTAGTAAGTTAAAAATTGCCAAGTTGACGGAAATAAAACCCCAGTAGAAAAGAAATTTACCAAAGCCAAAGTTTTGTAATACCGCGGTAGTTTCAAAACCTACAGCGATAATACCTCCCATATTACCCCAGGAAGAAGGTTTAGTAACTAATTCACCGACCGCTCTAAAAAGCAATAATGAGCATTCTCCGAAATCGACAAACGTTTGTTTAACAACACCACCAAAATCATAAGACCATGTTTCTAAAAATAAAGAAAGTCCAAAAGAAGCAAACTTACCATCATCGGTCAGTATTGATAATTCATAAATTTGATCCTCAACATACTTATTTTGTGCTTCATCACGGACCATGGAAGTGAAGTGAATGGTAGCATTATTTACTTCAGTTAAAGCGACGTTTTGAGCAAAGTTTGGTTCGCCATCATTTTCCAAACTATACAAAAATACATAATCACTTAAATCGCGTTTATCAAAACTATTGAGCGTTTCATAGTTTAAGCAAACAGCATATTTAACAGAATCATCATTATTGATAATGGCTTCTTTATCAATAAGATAAAAAAGTTTGTTGGTCTCTGAAACTGGGTCTTTATATTCGTATGATTTGACTTTAAAAATTGTGCCTTCTGGAATGCCTGCTGTTTCAGCAATCGAATTTGGAGCAACGCTTAATTGATTGCTGTATAGTTGTTGTTGTGGGAACGTATTTGCTATAGCAAAAAAGATGAGCGCTAAAATCATATTCATGACAATGCCAGCAACCATAATAATGGCGCGTTTCCATTTTTTAATACCAAATAACGAACGTGATGGATCGACTTTTATCCCATCAGGCAGTTCCGCACCTTCACCATACATCGATACAAATCCTCCGAAAGGAATTGCCCGAAGTGAGAATTTAGTTTCTCCGCCTTTTCTTTTTCGGCTAAATAGAATTGGGCCCATGCCAATCGCATATTCAAAACAATAAACATTAAAAGCCTTGGCCGCCGCTAAGTGACCAAGTTCATGAATCATTATCAAGAACGATAAGAATAACAAGAATAACAAGATATAGACAATGGGGAGTAGTACTTCCATTATTGTTTGACCTCCTCAAGAATGAGATTTTTTACTTTTTCGCGGATTGAAGCATCCACAGCTTTAAGAGTTTCATAATTCGGACGTAAGGTATTCTTATGTTCATCTAAGCAGCGATTAATGAGCTCTTCAATTTTTACAAACGCGATTTGATGGTTTAAGAAAGCCGCTACCGCTACTTCGTTTGAGGCGTTAAATACTGCGCCAAGCGTCCCTTTTTCTTTTATGACGCGGTAAGCGACATCGATAATTGGGAAACGCGATTTATCAAATGGATAGAGGACATGTTTTGTCATGTCGGCTAAATCATTTACTACCACCGTTTGATATGGAATTAAACCTTGGTATAAGGCATATTTAATGGGCTTGCGCATATCAGGCTTACCTATTTCCATGCGATAGCTCCCATCATTATAACGCACAAGCGAATGCACATAAGAGTTTAAATTAATTATCGGCGAAATTTTTTCTGCCTTTAGATTGAATAAATAATGGGCTTCGATAATCTCGAAAGCTTTGTTAACCATAGTCGCACTATCAATGGTAATTTTATTGCCCATTTTCCAGTTAGGATGGAGCAAAGCTTGTTCAGGAGTCACATTAACTAGTTCACTTCTAGATAAATTTCTAAAAGCGCCACCAGAAGCAGTTATTAATACTTGATCGACTTGTCGATTATCGACCGCTAAACACTTGGCAATAGCCACATGTTCACTATCAATTGGATATAACTTACCATGACCTTTATTAAGTAAATTATTAATAATTTCCCCACCGACCACCAAAGATTCTTTGTTTGATAAACATACGATTTTATTGTTTTTTAAAGCCACAATGGTTGGCTTTAATCCCACAAAGCCAACAAGTGCATTAACAACCATATCGGCTTCGCTTACTTCGATGATTTTTATCAATCCTTCTTCGCCACAATAAAAAGCTACTTGAGGATAGCGATTTTGATAATAAGCTAAGTGTTTGCTTTCTTGAATCGCTACTGCTCTAACAGTCGGAAAAAGTCGTAAAATACGAGCGATTTTTCTTGTTTTATGACCAACAGAAAACGCCACTAAGCGAAAATCTAACGGATTTTTGAGCATCACATCAATTGTTTGAGTGCCGATTGAACCGGATGCCCCCAAGAGGCATACGGACATCATGGTAAGAGATTGCCCCCGACTGTACCAACAAAGATGTGAGTATAAATGGCCGCAAACATCATGGCAAAGAGAATGGAATCAAGACGATCTAGGATGCCACCATGATTAGGAATTAAGTTAGAGAAATCCTTGATTGCAAAGTGCCTTTTAATTGAAGAAAAGAACAAATCCCCCAAGGTAGAGACAAACGGAATAATCGTCGATAAAATGATGATATGATACCAATGTTCTAAATCTAAGAAGCCTGGTACCAAAGCATGTTGACCCTCATCAATAAGTGCCATTATTAATGCAAAAGCAGTACATAAAATCGAAGAGATAATGATACCGCCGAAAAATCCTTCCCAGGTTTTCTTAGGAGATACTCTTTCATTCATCTTGTGTTTACCAAAAAATACACCGACAAAGTAAGCAAACGCATCATTTAAACAAGCCCCTAAAGCGACATAAAAAACAAACAAAAATGATTCTAAGTTATCATAAGCATTAATATATGGTGGAAACGGTTGACCAGCTCCTTTTAATGATTGGAGGTGGAGGTTAACCGGCAAATAACGCAAATACAAGATACACTCTAAACCTAGAGCGATAATCATCACTGATGAAAAGATAAAACAAGCATCAATAATCGTGAAGTTTTTATCTACAACAACCGTCAACGACAATAAACTAAAACCGATTAAGGTGATCATTGAACTTATGTAAATATCGTTATAGCTTTGTGAAATCCTCCAAGTTTCATCAACAATCCATAAATCATTGATGACATTCCAAAACAATATACAAAACGCCAAGATAAAAACGACAATGTAAAGGAATGGAGAGTACTTCGTTTTAGCACAGCGGATAATTTCAATAACAGCGAAAACTAAGACCACGGAAATTAAAAAGAAAAAGGGCCAATCACCAAAAATAATAAAAGGCATGATAATAGCAATTGCCACTAACCCTGCGATTACTCTAGCGCGCATATTGCTCACAGTGGCATCACTAATTTCATTTGGTTGAAAAATTGGTCTACGTTTATTCATCTTTTTATTTTATAACCATAAGTATACATAATAAAAGCGGTAGATAAAATAATTTACCGCTAATTTAATATTTTTGTCAAATTGCGCCTATAAAGACATCAATTCTTTTTCTTTTTCAGCGACGATGACGTCGATATTCTTTATCATTTCGCTCGTTACTTTTTCGACATCTTCCATCATGCGTTTTTGATAATCTTCAGTATATACATCGTCATCTTTGACAAGGTCGACATAATCGCGACGAATATTGCGCACTGCAGTTTTAGTTTCTTCGCCATATTTTCTTGCTTGTTTTGCAATATCTTTTCTTCTTTCTTCAGTAAGAGGTGGAATTAATAATCTTACTTGATTACCTTCATTAATAGGGTTAATGCCTAGGTCGCTCTTATTGAGGGCAGTTAAAATCGTTTTGATGTCGTTTTTATCATAAGGTTTGATAATCAATTGTCTTGGCTCTGGAACAGAGACAGAAGACATTTGGTTAATTGGGGTCATAGTTCCATAATAGTCAACCTCAATACCATTAAGCATGGCCGGAGAAGCTTTTCCAGTTCTTAAAGAGGTTAAAGAATTCTTGAGAACAAGAATCGACTTATTCATTTTCTCCTGCATTTCTAAAACGAGTTCATCCATAGTAATTATTCTCCTTTGTGACAAATAGTTCCGACGTGTTCGCCTTTGGCAGTGGCGATGAAATTATTGGCTTCCATTTGGAAGACACAAACTTTTATATTTTCGTCTTTAATTAATTGTATCGCAGAAGTGTCCATGATTTGAAGATTTAGTTTTAACATCTCATCAAATGTAATGAACTTGAAAAATTTGGCATCAGCGTTTGTTCTAGGATCTTTGTCATAGACACCATTCACACCATTTTTGCCCATCAAGATGGCATCACACTTTAGTTCAATCGCACGCATTGCCGCGGCGGTATCGGTGGTGAAATATGGTTTACCAGTGCCTCCAGCTAGGAAAACAACCTGACCATTATTTAAGGCCTGATCAGCGATTTCGACCACGTAAGGAATAGTAATTCCTTCAATTGCAGAAATTGCACTTGTAACGATAGAACTTGTACCTAGGTCTTTAAGTTTGGAAGCTAAGGCAACAGCATTAATAACGGTGCCCATCATACCCATATAGTCCGCTTGGACGCGTTCCATGCCAGCATCGCTTGCAATTTTGCCGCGCCAAATATTGCCAGCACCTACGACAACACACACTTGAACTCCACTATCAATGATCGCCTTAATCATTTCAGCCATGTGGGTTAATGCCCCAGCTGAGAGAATAAGGTCGCCGTTTTCTTTTAATGCTTCGCCTGAAAGCTTTAATAATACTCTTCTGAGTGCCATGTTTTTCCTCCTAAAAAAAGAAACACCAAAGGTGCTTCTTTCAAATTTTGTGGTTATTTAATTTGGCTCATGACTTCGGCAGCGAAATCATCTTGCTTTTTCTCAATACCTTCGCCCACTTGGTAACGAACGAATTTGATGATTTTAACTTTCTTTTCGTCAAGAATTTGGCCGACTTTTTTGCCAGACTCAGTGTCCATTAAATATGGTTGTTCAAGTAAGACCATCTCCGCAAAGTATTTGTTGACTTTACCACCGATAATCTTTCTGAGCATTTCTTCTGGCTTGCCAGCAAGTTTTTCATCGTTTTTAGCAGCTTCTAATTGAATTTTTGTTTCATGTTCAATCGCATCTGCGCCGATATCAGCGGTGCTTAAATAGGTTGGGTTGTTGGCGGCGATGTGCATGGCTAAGCCTTTACCCAATTCAGCATCTTCCTTGTCAAGGATAAGGGCTACTGCAATTTTGCCACCCATATGGATGTAGCTATATACGTATTGACCTTCGGCATTTTCAAGAAGGGTGAATCTACGTAAATCAAATTTTTCGCCCATTTTGACAGTGGCATCAGCAAATAAAGAAGCGGTCAAAGTTTTTGCTTCTTCAACGTTTGCTGGGCTTTGCTTCATGATGACTTTAGCGAGATCTTCCACAAGGTCATGGAAAGCGTCGCCTTTAGCAACAAAGTCAGTTTCGCAGTTGACTTCTAAAACAACTGTTTTACCGCATTTTTCGCATGTCTTAGCTAATGCTAAACCTTCGGCTGCAATACGGTCGGATTTTTTAGCGGCTTTAGCAATGCCTTTTTCTCTTAACCAGTCAAAAGCTTTGTCTAAATCTTCCTCGTTGGCTAAAAGGGCAGCTTTGCAGTCCATTAAACCAGCGCCGGTTCTGTCGCGTAAAATTTTAATTAAATCGATTAATGATTGTGCCATTATTTGTTTTCTCCTTCGGTTACTGGAGCTGGAGCAGCTTCTGCTTCAGCAGGTTCTTCGGCAGGAGCGGCCACTGGAGCAGGTTTGTTTTCCTCTTTATTGAATGGTCTTTTGCCGCGTGGTCTATCATAGTTGCCACGGTTAGCTTCTCTAGAGGCTTGTTGTTTTTCGAAAGCTTCTTGACGAGCTGCTCTTTCTGCTCTAATTCTTGCTAATTTCTCAGCATTTTCTTTTTCGGTTTGACGAATGACGTCTTTCATTGTGACGGCATCGCCTTCATCTTTTGTATAAGCCACAACTGGGACACCATTTTTACTTTCAACGATTGCGTCAGCGATCACTGCTAAAATTAAGCTAGTGGAACGTAAAGCATCATCATTGGCTGGGATGACATAGTCAACCACATCTGGATCACTGTTGGTGTCAACAATAGCGAATACTGGAATTTTTAGTTTTCTAGCTTCGGCTACGGCGTTGTGTTCAATGCGTGGGTCGATGACGAAGAGGGCGTTAGGAACTTTTCTCATTTCCTTAATGCCTTCTAAGTTTTTGGATAATTTTTCTTTTTCACGACGTAATTGAGCGGCTTCAACTTTGCTCAATAAATCGAGTTCGCCTTCTTCTTCTCTTCTTTCTAATTCTTTGAGGTATCTAATACGACTTTGAATAGTTTTGAAGTTAGTTAATGTACCACCTAACCAACGGTTAGTGATGTAAAAACTACCAGAACGTAAGGCTTCTTGTTGGGTGGCTTCTTGACATTGCTTTTTAGTACCAACGAATAGGACTTTACCGCCATTATCGACGATTTCTTTCATTTTGGCATAAGCAACGTTAATCGCGTCGGCTGTTTGTTGTAAGTCGATGATGTAGACGCCGTTTCTGGCACCATAGATGTATTTTTTCATCTTTGGGTTCCATCTACGTGTTTGATGACCAAAGTGAGCGCCAGCTTCAAGCAATTTTCTCATTGTGATGACTGGGGCATTTGGGTCATGCATTAACGCATCCATAGTGGGTGCGTCTGTCGCAGGAATATCTTCGGTTGTTTTTTCAACTTCTTCCTCAACGACAAGTGTTTTTTGTTCTTCCATGTGAAACTCCTTTTGTTTAATCCTCCACTGTTTCTAAGAACTCGGCCACTTGTCTAATAATCTAAACAAGCACAATGGCAGTTCGATCCGCAGTGTGTGTAATAGCTGCTTTGCACAGCGCTCATTATTGTATCAAAAGCCTCCTGCCTATACAAGGAAAATATTATATATTTACTTTTTACTTTTTAAGGCACGAGGGTGGCTGGTAAGATATGTTTCTTGTAAGGCCTTCTCACTAATGTGAGTATAAACCTGAGTCGCATTAATGCTTTCATGGCCTAAAAGCTCTTGTATGACACGCAAATCCGCCCCATTTTCGAGTAGATGCGTCGCAAATGAATGGCGTAATAGATGTGGGTGTAATCCGACATAAACGCCAGTTTTTTCTTCAATGCTATCGAGAATATACTCTAATCCACGCGTAGTTAAGCGTTTTCCGTTAGCGTTCATAAACAAAGCAGGACTAAAATCGCTCGGGTCTTTGATTTTGTTTAAAAGTCTTGGGCGATCTTTGGTGATGTATTCTTTTAAAATGTTTTGACAATCGGTTGTGAAAGGAACGATTCTTTCTTTGTTGCCTTTACCTAAAACTCTGACCACACGATCTTTTAATGAAATGGATTGAATATCTAATGTGACGAGTTCATTTGCTCTAATCCCAGAATAGTAAAGTAAATATAAGATTGCTTGGTCGCGAATCATCAACTCATCGGTACGAGTGGAGTTTCGCGCAAAGATTTCTTCAATTTGTTCTTTGTATAGAGAATGTGGAAATTTGGTGTCGGTTTTTGGGGAAGCTACCATTAAAAAGGGGTTGCCATTAACATAACCTACATTAACCATATATTGATAGAACTGTTTTAGGGCGGATAAACGTCTTTTGCAACTTCTTTTGCTCACTCCGGCATTGAGCTCTTCGGTCAAGAAATTTCGAATATACAATGCATCAACTTCCTCAAGCATAATGCCCTCATTAAAAATAAACGCGCAAAACTTATCGATGTCCTTTTGATAACTTTCAATCGTTTTCGGCGAGTAATTTCTCACTAGTTGTAAGTGCGTTAGAAATTCTTGTTCAGGTTTATTCATACGCTTTCATCATAACACACCAACAAAAAAACGGATTTATTTCCGTTTCTTTGCCATGATTTTTTCCATGTGTTTGCAGTCAGGATAATTGACGCAACCAAGGAAATAGCCATATCTGCCTTTTTTCTTCACGAGGTAACCACCACAATCAGGACAATCTTTTACTTTATTAGGGTGATTGCCTTGCTCATCAAGCGGTGTGGCTACTGTTCTTGTGTAGCGACATTTTGGGAAGTTGCCACAGGAGATGAACGGCGAACCTTTGTTATCTCGGAGCAATAACTCGCCACCACATTGTGGACATTTTTCGCCAATTGGTGTGGCTTTGCTTACTTTAGTTTCGTCTTTTTTTACATATTTGCATGTTGGAAAATCCGAGCAACCGATGAATTGGCCATTTTTTCCATCTTTAATCACTAGTGGAGCACCACAAACAGGGCAATCTTCCCCAGTTGGTTCAAAACTTTCTTTATACATCACTTGGCTAACTTTATTGAATAAATCAATAAAAGGGTAGTAGAAATCGTTTAAGATTTTACTTCTAGATTGGTTTCCATCTTCGATGTTGTCGAGTTTTGTTTCCATTAATGCCGTATATTTGGTGTCAACGATTTCAGGGAAGTATTTATTTAAAACTGTCGCGGTTAATTTTCCTTTTTTTGTCGTAATTAAAATACCATTTTCATTATCGATATATTTTCTTTTTCTTAATGTATCGATTGTAGAAGCATAAGTTGAAGGACGGCCGATGCCAACTTCTTCCATTAGTTTGACAATTTTCGCTTCAGAATAATGGGTCGGAGGTTGGGTAAATTTTTGTTCGGCTGATTTTTCAACAACTGGAACTTTAGTTCCAATAGCAAAATCAGGGAAGCGTTCGAGATAATTATCGATTTTATCTTCGTCTTTATAAATCGCTTCATAACCTGGGAAAAGAGTTCTGGTGAAGTCAATCTTAAATTCGATATCGTTACCCACTAAGTGAACGGTCATCACTTCATCTTTTCTGCCTTGCATCAATGAGGCTAAGGTACGGTTATAAATCAAACGATATAAATTATATTGATCGTTGGTTAAATATTTTCTAATAGATTCAGGGGTGCGGTGATTACTAGTTGGACGAATGGCTTCGTGAGCATCTTGCATATTACCGACCTTTTTAATTTTCTTAGTGTGTCCAAGATATTCTTTACCAAATCTTTCAGTGATATAAGCAACTGCTCTTGCAACAAAAGAAGGAGATAAACGAGTTGAATCAGTACGCATATAAGTAATTAAGCCGACATGTTCACCTTCGACTTCAATACCTTCATAAAGTTGTTGGGCAATTAGTTGCGTCTTTTTGGTTTTGAATTTTAATCTCGAAAAAGCTTCTTGTTGCAAGGTGGAAGTAATAAATGGTTCTTTACTTTCACTGACACGAACTTTCTTGTCGATTTTTTCAATAGTTAAAGTTTCAGGAATGCGCGCCAACAATTCATGGGCTTGTTCGCTATTTGATAATTGGATATCGTTTCCATGATCGGAGATAAGTGAAACAGCATAAGCCTGATTAAATGCAGAAATCTTTGTATTAATGTTCCAATATTCTTCTGGAACAAATTTTTCGATGTCTTCATCATGATCTTTGATCATTTTTAAAGTAGCGGATTGCACCCTGCCACCGGAACGTGAACGAATCTTCTTAAAAAGAAGAGTGGATAACTTAAAACCGATAATTCGGTCAATAATTCTTCTAGTTTCTTGAGAAAAAACCAAGTTTTTATTAATAGTTCTTGGGCTTCCCATCGCTTCATTTATTGATTCACGAGTAATTTCGTGGAATTCTAAACGTTTAGTCGTATCTACATCTAAGTCTAAAACCTGAGCTAAGTGCCAGGCAATAGCTTCACCTTCTCTATCAGGGTCAGTTGCCAAGATAACTTCATCGCATTGTTGAACAGTTTTCTTTAAATCTTTGACGATATGTTGTTTATCTTTATTGACGATATAGGTTGGAGAAAAATCGTTATTGACATCAACGCCCAAACCATCTTTTCCAGAGGTCGCCAAATCGCGGATATGACCTAAAGAAGCCTTGACGATATAGTTGTCGCCAAGGTAGCGTTTGATGGTGATGCATTTGGCTGGAGATTCAACAATTACTAGTTTCATATTTGCTACCGAAACAAAAATATAAGCCACCCCAACTAGCCTTGTCAATGAACATTTTTTCCTATTCCTTAATTAAATAAAAGAAATACTTTATTTAACAATTTTTTGCTTTTCTCATTTCCACTTTAAGTTTTCGAGTATTTGGGCGGCGTTCTTGAGTGGTGTGGCCCCTTCATTAATCAAATCGTTGTTGACTGTCTCATCGAAAATTGAAGTCGGAACAACAAAGATTGGTTTATCAATTGAAAGAGCGAGATTAATAGAAATCATCGTCCCACTTTGAAATGAGTTGATTTGTGGCACAACAACAGCGTTAGATAAGCCAACAACAATACGATTGCGTTCAGGAAAATACGATGGGCTAGGCTCTAAGGCATTTGGATATTCACTAATTAATAAATAATCTTTTTTTATTTTTTCGTAAAGATGCTTATTTTCACTTGGATAACAAAAATCTATTCCTGAACCTAAAACAGCGATTGTTCTAATTTTATGTTTTATTGCCGCTTCGTGCGCAAGTGTGTCAATCCCTTTAGCCATGCCAGAAATTAAAATGGTGTCTTTTGGCATTTCGCTAATAATTTTTTCTGTGACGGCTTTTCCATAATCGTTATAATGTCTTGAACCAACCACAGCAAAAGTTTTTTGCTTATCTGATAAAAGAGTGACGTCGCCATAATAAAAAAGAACCAAAGGTGGGCGATAAATCTTTTTTAGTTTTTCAGGATAATCATAATCTAAGAATGTCAAAGTTTTGCATTTTAAGTTGTTATATACTTCTTCAACGACTTCATAAGGGGTATCAATGTCTTCTTTAAGTTGTAACGCGGTTAGTATTTTACCGAAGTCACCATTATATTTCACTGCAAGAAAAATTAATAATTTGCGAGATTCAGAACAAAATTTGGCCATAAAAAACCTCCTATATATGAAGTAGGGGGCGTATTATCGTTTTGTCCAATAATCAAATCAAAGATATTTTTCTATCAAACAAGCCTTTACTGGCGCATAAGAGAAGCGATGAAGGTGTTTGATTGGTCCATAGCGCTTCAATGCTTCTAGGTGGTCTTTTGTGCCATAACCTTTGTGTTTAGCGATGTGGTAGAGGGGAAATTTTTTATCAATCTCTTCACAATAACGATCACGCGCCACTTTGGCTAAAATTGATGCGGCCGCGATTGATTGTGATAATGCATCACCGTGAATTACACTGATAACAGGAACTGGGTAATCTTTCATCTTCATAGCGTCTGTTAAAATTAAATCATATTTATGATTTAATTGAGCGATAGCCTTTTGCATCGCCTTACGCGAAGCATTTAGAATATTGATTTCATCAATCTCTTCTGGGCATATAGAAGTAATGGCATAGGCCAAAGCGTTTTTGGTTATTAGTTCGAACGCAGCTTCGCGTTTATTTGCCGAAAGCTGTTTTGAGTCATTAATCAAGGAAGAATTAAAGTCGCGTGGTAAAATCACGGCCGCGGCGAAAACCGGGCCCAACAAACACCCGCGTCCTGCTTCATCAGTACCGACGATTAATTGATAACCCTCAGCATAATATTTTTGGTCCAAATCAAGACTCATAATGTTCTAAAGTAATTTTTCCTAAAAGCCCGTCTTTAAACTCTTTTAACAATAGTACTTCTGCACGAAGCAAATCATCTTGGCCAGTTGCATCTACTAGTTTGCGTTTATTTGCAATTTGGTGAAGCACATTTTCTTTATCTTTAATTTCTGAAATATCAAAGCGCTCTTTCAAAGCATTGGGGTATTTATCTTTTAAGAAATTAAGCAGATAATCGACTAAAATTTCATTAGGCAAAATATCTTCTCTAATCGAACCGATGAGCGCTAATTTGGTGGCCTTTTGTTGGTCTTCATAATTCATCGGTAAGATACCAGGAGTGTCCATTAACAAGAAATCTTGGCTAACTTTAATCCATTGTTCACCGCGAGTAAAACCAGGTTTATTTTGCACACCTGCCGCCTTTCTTTTTGCCATGCGATTAATCAAAGAAGATTTGCCGACGTTAGGAACACCTAAAATCATCGCTCTAATAGGTTGAGGTTTCATACCCTTAGCTCTTTGTTTTTCCCATTTATCTTTGCCTAAAGCAATGACCGCTTTAGTTAAAATGTTTTCAGATCCACTATTTTTGAGATTTAAAGTAATAATTTGAGAGTATTGACTTTTTAGTTGTTCAATCCACACTTTTGTTTGCTTAGGATCGGCCAAATCGTCCTTAGTTAACACAATCAAAGTTTTCTTGTTTTTGATAATCTTTTCTAAGTTCTCATTGATGGAAGAAAAAGGAGCACGTGCATCTAATAACTCAATGACCACGTCCACTAACTTGATTTTGTTTTCAACTTCGATGAGGGCTTTATTCATATGCCCAGGGAACCAATGTATTTGCTTTGCCATATGTAGTCCTCCCTAAAAATATTTCGGCCAAATGTATTGTTTGTTTTTTAAATCATAAACGGGTAAAACGGTGTTACCACACTCATCGCACACCGTCACGTCCTCATTAAATTTCTTTTCGCAGTTACTACAACGATAATGTTTGATATATAAAGTTCCCGTACCTTCTATGGCCACTAAAACACCGAGCAAATTACTATATTTGACTGGCTTATTGATTGTCGCGCTGTCATGGCTATTTTGTCTATTGTCCCCCAAGACCCAGTATTCATTAGCAGCAAGAGTAATTGAGCCACCAGTATCTTTTTCAGTGAAATTACTCATGTCTTCAGGAATGGTTTTAAAAGGGTATTTTACCAGTTCAAATTTTTCATCGTTTAAAACGTAGAGCAAACCTTTTTTTATCTCGAAAGTTTCGTTAGGAAGCGCGATGACTCTTTTTATTTTTTTCCGAGCATCTTTTTTAAGTGTATTAGTATTTAAATCATAGTCTGTTTCATCGGGATAATAGGTGCTAACAATATCAAATCTTTTGATGTGTTTTAGAGCAATTTTGTGGTTATCAATAATCCCAAAATCAACAGTCGCTTCGTTTGCATGGTCTTCTGCACCATTTAAGGTAGGGGCCATAGAAATTCCAGCGATGAAAACTGATTCATAATATAAACTATGAAAAGCATACACCCCACTAGATAGGACCATGATCAGTAACAGGAAAGATATAAGAGCCTTGGAAACAAGGACGATTTTAACGTTTTTCATCATTTTAATTATAGGCGATTTATGAGTAATAAAAAAGGGCTTTCACAAGCCCATTTTTCAGCCACGCGATTAGAGAATTTCTTTAATACGGGCAGATTTACCAGACAATTTACGGATATAAGTAATTTTGTTTCTTCTCACTTTACCTTTGCGAATTACTTGAATTGCTGCAATGACAGGAGAATGAAGTGGGAATGTTCTTTCAACACCGACACCGCCGGAAATTTTACGGACAGTAAATGTTTCAGAAACGCCACCACCACGGCGCATAATAACGACGCCTTGGAAGATTTGTAAACGAGTCTTGTTACCTTCACGAATACGGACGGAAACTTTGATTTCGTCACCAGAAGAAAATTCTGGCAAATCATTACGTAATTGACTAGCAGTGATTTCATTAACTAAATTGTTGTTCATGATAATGACCTCCTACTCAAACGGATACATTTTCTCTTGATGTTCATTCTCATAATGACAGCGGAACATCCGTAGCATGTCTAAACATGCCCTAGTATAATAACAAGTAAGCTATGCTTTTGCAATAGCATTTTATGCATAATAATCAATGTATAGCAAAAATGCTTGACACCACTAATTATTACTAGTAATATTGTTCCGAATATTAGGGGGCTATTATTTATGGCAGTTAAAATTAGATTAACCAGATTCGGTCGTCACAAAGATCCATTCTTCCGTGTCGTCGCCGCCGATGTGCACTTCGCTCGTGATGGTCGTTATATTGAACAAATCGGCTATTATGATCCAGCTAAGGGCATTGAAAATGCTGTTATCGATGAAGCATTAGCCTTAAAGTGGTTAGAAGCTGGCGCTGTTCCATCCGAGACAGTTAAAGCTATGTTCAACCGCAAAGGCATTAACGCAAAATACGCAGCAAAGAAAAACGCTAAGTAGGTTCTAAAGATGGATTA
Source organism: Erysipelotrichaceae bacterium (assembly GCA_012744375.1). Lineage (GTDB taxonomy): Bacteria > Bacillota_I > Bacilli_A > RFN20 > CAG-826 > RUG14515. The sequence goes on from JAAYCD010000012.1 coordinate 18,778, forward strand.
CGAGAAAATTGTTAAAAAAATTATCGAACCAATCGTTGAAGATTCTGACTCAGTTTTTATCAGAGTGAATGAGGAAGAAAAAGACGTCCTCATCATCATCGCAGCTGAAAAAGAAGATACCGCAAGACTTATCGGTCGTCGTGGCTTAATTGCTAATGCGATTAGAGAAGTGGTTTCTGTGGCTGGTAAGACCGAAGAAAAACACGTCCATCTCAAATTTGAATCCTTTGATGATGAAAAGAAAGAGGATTAATCCTCTTTTTTAATAGTTATGACACACAAATATCTTATACTTGGATTTGTCGTTGACGCTTTCTCTTTAGACGGCACTTTAAAAATTATCAGCAAAACTAATTTTGCCAAACAACGCTATAAAAAGGGTAATGCTGTACTTTTAGTAAACGCAAAATCAGGTGAGCAAGTCACGGTCCACGCAGTCTCATTTAGACAAAATGGTTTGTTCGATTTTGTTAAGTTTGAAGAAATTAACACTAACGATGAAGCTTTGAAATATAAGGGCTTTGAAGTAAGAGCGGAAAAAGATTACTCCCATCTAGCAAAAGAAACTTATTATTTTGATGATTTAATTGGATGCCAAGTTGTAAATGAACAACGCGAAGTACTTGGAGTCGTTAAAGAAGTTGAAGAATTTCCTGCTCAACTCACATTAAGAGTGGCCAGAAAAAATCAAAAAGATTTCTTTGTTCCATTCATCAAAGTATTTATTAGAAACGTTGACATCGATAAGAAATTAATCGAAATTAATGTTATCGAGGGCTTGTTATGAAAATTTCCATACTCACTTTATTTCCACAATTTTTTAGCGGATTTTTAACCAATTCAATTATCAAAAGAGCACAAGCCAAAAACTTAGTGGAAATTGAAATTGTGAATATTCGCGATTTTACTTTGGACAAATATAGTCGAGTTGATAGCGCACCTGTTGGAGGAGGCGCTGGTTTGATTATGAAATGTCAACCAGTTGTTGACTGCATCAAGAGTGTCAAAAAAGCAAATAGTCATGTCATCCTACTTTCACCTCGTGGAACAACCTACAATCAAGCAAAAGCAAGAGACTATGCAACAAACTTTGAACACCTAATTTTAGTGTGTGGTCATTATGAAGGAACTGATGAAAGAATTAATAAATATGTCGATGAATTAGTTTCTGTAGGCGATTATGTTTTGACTGGAGGAGAAATTGGGGCGACGATAATTAGTGATTCGGTCATTCGTCTACTTGATGGAGTGATTGCTTCACAGTCGATAATTGAAGAATCTTTTGAAAATAGTTTATTAGAATATCCACAATATAGTGAGCCATTCTCTTTTGAGGGTGATAAAATTCCAGACATTCTATATTCTGGTAACCATCAAGCCATCGCTAAATGGCGCAAAAAACAAGCATTAAAAATAACAAAACAATATCGTCCTGATCTTTTAAGAGATTATCATTTCAGTAAAGAAGAAGTGAAGCTACTTAAAGAATTAGATAGTGAAGAAACCCCGAAATGGGAAAAAGAAGCCATCGAAAAAGGACACAAATTCATAAAAGAAAAGTGAGGTTAAATTGCCTCATTTTTTTACATGCCTGGGAAGCCGCCAAATCCACCCATCCCGCCAAATCCGCCGGGTGGCATCTTACCGGATTTTTTTATCGAAGACATACGTTTCATCACTTCTTTCATTTGCTCATATTTTTTTAAGACTTTATTAATATCTTGCATCGTTTTTCCACTACCTTGAGCGATTCTTTGTTTACGAGAATATTTTAATATTTCTGGGTGTTTTCTTTCTTCTTTGGTCATCGAATTAACGATGACTTCGAGGTTGCGCATTTCTTTTTCTGCAGCTTCGGTTTGTTCGGAAGAAATTTTTGGCATACCTGGAATAAGCTTTAATAAACCACTTAACGAACCGAGTTTACTCACTTGCTTTAGTTGTGTGAGCATATCGTTAAGGTCGAAGTTGCCATCCATCATTTTGTTCATGGTTCGTTTGGCTTCCTTCTCGTCGATTTGCTCTTGGGCTTTTTCAACAAGTGTCATGACATCGCCCATTCCTAAGATGCGGTCAGCCATTCTATCAGGATAAAAAACGTCTAAATCTGTAACTTTTTCACCGACACCAGTAAACTTTATTGGCACTCCTGTCATATGTTTAATTGATAAAGCCGCGCCACCTCTAGCATCGCCATCTAACTTTGACATAACACATCCAGTAAGAGTGATTTTTTCATTAAAAGCTGTGGCAACATTGACGGCATCTTGACCAGCAGCAGCATCGACCAAAAGTAAAATTTCTTGTGGTTCAACGGTGCGTTTAATATTATTAAGTTCATCCATTAATGTTTCGTCTATTTGGAGTCGACCAGCAGTATCGATTATTAATACATGATAATCATCTGCGGTGGCTTTCTTTTTTGCTTCTTTAGCAATGTCAACTGGGTTAGTTTTTGTGCCCATATTGACAATATCAACACCAACTGATTTAGCAAGCTGGTCTAATTGATCAATCGCCGCAGGCCGATAAACGTCACAAGCCGCTAAAAGAACTTTTTTCTTCAGTTTATTTTTAAGCAAATAGGCCAATTTACCCGCTGTAGTGGTTTTACCACTACCTTGTAAACCAACGAGCATGATAATTGTCGGTCGACCAGTTTGATATTTAATTTCGCTTTGGCCACTGCCTAATAGTTCAACGAGTTCTTCATGAACGATTTTAACAAGCATCTGACTTGGATTAAGTTTGCTCAAAACTTCTTGACCAAGAGCTTTTTCTTTAACGTTATTAATAAATTGTTTGACTACTTTATAATTAACATCCGCTTCCAAAAGAGCGACACGGATTTCTTTAAGCATGTCGTCCATGTTGCTTTCGCTTAATCGCGCTTGGCCGCGTAATTTCTTAAATATGCCTGAGAGGCGTTCGGTTAATGATTCAAATGCCATAACTATAAATAATTCTTTCTATTTCTTCTATTATTTTGATTTTTTCTTCGCCTTCCAAATCTTTTGCTTTTTCGATTAGTTCTAAGATATTTTGGCTTTTTTCTAATACTTTTAGTTCGTTTTCATAGCCATCAAGTTTTTTTAAAGCTTTGCTAATTGCATCTTCGACTGCACTACGAGAAACACTGTTTGCTTCGGCGATTTCACCAAGAGATAAATCGTAAGAAAAATAGTCATCAGCAAAGGCGTATTGCGTTTTGCTGAGTAGTGGACCATAGATATGTAATAAGGCGTTATAACGCACGGTTTTTTTAATCTTTTCCATCATCTAATTCTCCACACACAAACCGTATAAGTATTTATCGAGATCAAACTCTTCTAAATCATCTAGTTTTTCGCCTAAACCAATAAAACGCACTGGAACACCAAGCCCATCTCTAATTGCAAGAATAATCCCACCTTTAGAAGTGCCATCCATTTTGGTAATAACAATCCCAGTCACATCGGTAACTTCCTTAAAGGCTTTGGCTTGTACGACGCCATTTTGTCCAGTTGTTGCATCAATAATTAAGAAAATTTCATGAGGAGCATCAGGAATTTCTTTTGCCATCACACGTTTGATTTTTCCTAATTCCAACATCAAATTATTCTTGGTTTGTAGTCTACCAGCGGTATCAACAATGACCAAATCAATATTTTCAGCTTTGGCTTTTTTCATTCCATCGTAAGCAACACTGGCAGGATCTGTTCCTTGTTGACCAGTGACAATATCAATATGAAGGCGTTCTGCCCAAGTTTTAAGTTGTTCAACAGCTCCCGCCCTAAAAGTATCAGCGGCGACGAGCAATACTTTCATATTTTGCTTGATATAACGATGAGCAAGTTTGGCAATCGTAGTAGTCTTACCGACACCATTAACTCCAACGACTAATAAGACTGTTGGACCATCTTTCCTAAAGGCAATCTCGTTTTGAATATCACCTTTTTCAGCGTAGTCAACAAACAGTTTATCAATCAAGATTTCATTAATCATTTGTGGGTTAGAGATATGTTCTTTTTTGCTTGTATTTAACACGTCTTCAATCACCTTTAAAGTGAAAGAAATACCCACATCGCTTTCTATTAAAATTTGTTCAAGTTCATCAAAATAATCTTGATTAACAGTTTTATAACGCTCAGAAAGATTGTGTAATTTGCTGGAGAAATTTTTCCTACTTCTAGTTAGCCCAGCTTGGTACTTATCAACTTTTTGATCTTTCTTAGAAAATTTATCTTTGAGAAATGAAATTAAACCCATTAGAGCACTCTCCTTTTACTAAGCGCATCTTTTGCAGCCATCTCTTCCGCTTTCTTTTTGCTTTTGCCGTTTCCAGTGCCCAAAACGATATCGTTATAAAGGACTTGGACTTTAAATGTGCGGTCATGAGCAGGACCAGAAGTAGAAACTGTGACATATGTCACTGATTCTCTATGTTCGTTTTGAATTTCTTCTTGGAGCTTGGATTTATAGTCAGTTAAGTTATCGGCATCAAAATCAATAATGTCTTGAATAAGAATGGATTTAATAAACCGATAAGCGGTTTGTAAATTTAAATCTAGGTAGATAGCACCTATTAAAGCTTCAAAAACATTTTCTAATATTTTGTCGCTCTGTCTTACTTGCTCCAAAGTAATTGAATGGCCAATTCTGACACATTCGTCTAATTTTAGTCGACGGGCATAATTTGCTAGTGGCTTGGTTGATACAAGCGCACTTCTTAATTTTGTTAAATCACCTTCCGCCATTTCTGGACGATTTTTATAAACCAAATCAGCAGTCACATAGCCTAAAACTGCATCGCCCATAAATTCCAATTTTTCGTAATCTTTATGTTTGTTATTAGTGTCGCCATTAAAAGAAGGATGCGTTAAAGCTTGCTCGTAAATAGCTAGATTACGAAACTTAATATTTAGTGAATTCAATAAATTGATGATGTTATTGTCCACGTTTGACCATCTCCTTAATTGTTTCAACTACACGTCTTTCTACCATTGTTTTAGCAACTCTTAAAGCATTTGTGAAGCCATAAACGTCACTATTCCCATGTGCTTTAACAACAACGCCATTAACGCCCAAAAGCATTGCGCCACCAGTAGTTTTATAGTTCATCGTGGTCGACATTTCCTTAAAGCCTTTAGCGACGTGTAAATAACCGAGTTTAGTCCATAAGTTTTTCTTAAAATTATCTTTGATCATTGCCGACATTAGTTTTGCAATACCTTCTGAACTTTTTAAGAAAACATTGCCGGTATAACCATCTGTAACTAAAATATCAGCTTCACCAGTTAAAGCATCGCGCGCCTCCATGTTACCACAGAAATTAGGGAACTGAGTTTCTAGTAATAATTTATAAGCTGCTTGCCCAACAGGTGAACCTTTATGCGCTTCAGTGCCATTAGATAATAAATATGTCTTTGGATTATCACTATTATATAGTGATTGATGATAAGTGCGTCCCATTTCTGCAAACTGCACTAATTCTTCAGGAGAATTTTCATTGTTTGCACCAATATCGAGAACAACAAGTTTTTTATCTTTTAATTTAGTAGGGAAAGAAGTGACCAAAGCCGCTCTTCTAACGCCGGGAATAAGTTTTAATATTAATGTCGCTGCAGCTAAATATCCTCCGGTTGATCCAGCGGAAACCACTGCATCAAATTGTTGTTCTTTCATCGTTTTTAGTGCCACACACATCGAAGAATTTTTCATTCTGATGACTTCAAGTGCTCCGGCTTCCATTGGCACGGTTTCTGGTGCATCAATTACTTGGCATAAAGAAGTTAATTGTTCTAGTTCGTTTTTATCGCCAAAAACAACAACCTCCACACCGGGAAATTCTATTAAGAATTGTTTAACGGCAGTCACAACGACTTTACTTCCGTTATCTCCGCCCATCGCGTCTACTGCAATTTTCATACTTAATTCCTCGAATTAATATTGTATCATGGTGTATCAAAGCCACCAAATAAAAAGAAGTGCATAAAGTGATACTACATGATAATTGTTAGGATAAACCTAAGCTTTTTTAATATTTCCGTATCTGATGAGATAATTGGCTCTTTTAATAATCCATTGATAAGCCTTATTTTCTTTGTCTTTTAATATTTGTGTTGCGTCATCTCTAGCGGCGATAAAAATTTTATAATCATCAATAATATTTAAGAAAGCAAAATCAGGAATGCCTGACTGCTTAACACCCATTAATTCGCCTGGGCCACGTTGACGCATGTCTTCTTCGGCAATCTTAAATCCATCTTCGCTTTTAGTTAAGATTTCTAACTTAGCCACTTCTTCATCATTAGTGATTAATAAGCAATATCCTTTTGAGCCATCTCGACCAATTCTTCCTCTAAGTTGATGTAATGAGGCTAAACCAAAATGCGTCGCATCAAAGATAATCATCGTATTGGCATTTTTAACATCAATGCCAACTTCCACCACTTGTGTGGACACCAAAATTTTTATTATGCCATCGTAAAATTTTTGCAATACTTCTTCTTTTTCTGTTTGTTTCATTTTGCCGTGAAGTACGCCGACCTTGTCCCCATACCGCGTAGCAAATTTTTCATAAAGCTGTCCGGTAGAAAATCTACCATCATCACTAAAATCAATTAATGGGGCAATAACATAAACTTGCTTATCATTACTTAAAGCGTAATCAACCGCGCCAAAGATTTTCGGACTTTCGCTAGTAAAAATTTTAGTGACAATGTCTCGCTTTTGATTTGGAAAACTATAAAGCGTAGAAATGTCTAAATCGCCAAAAATCGTTAGAGCGAGAGAGCGAGGAATCGGAGTAGCAGACATCATTAATAAATCAGCGTGATCACCCTTATTAGCTAAAGCGATTCTTTGGTTAACTCCAAAGCGATGTTGTTCATCGATGACGACTAGTCCTAAAGATGCGTAGTTTGTATCTTTGGTAAATAAAGAGTGTGTACCGATAATTAAATCGACGTCGCCTTCATTTATCGCCTCTTTGAGACGCTTTTTCTCGCTGGCTGGAGTGGAACCTAATAAAAGTGCAATTTTAAGCTTGGTGGATTTAAAAATACTTAAAGCATTTGCGTAATGTTGTCTTGCTAATGCATCAGTCGGCGCCATTAAGACTCCTTGGTCACCGCGAAGATAATTAGCATATAGCGCAATAAAAGAAACGATTGTTTTGCCGGTGCCAACATCACCTTGAAGCAAACGATACATCAATGTGCTTTGGTTCATATCTTCGATAATTTCTTCGCAAGCTTTTTCTTGGTCGCTTGTTAAGCGATACGCTAAAGAATTGACTAACGGAGTGCATAGCGAAAAATCAATTGGTTGCTTTTTTATTTTTTTTAGTGACTTATTGTTTTGTCTAATCAGTTGGTTTTTTATCGAAAATAGAAGTGCTTCTTCATATTTTAAATGTCTTAAAGCTTGATGTATTTCTTCTTGGTCTTTTGGTTGATGGACCCATTTAAGCGCAACTTCTTTATTGATCAGATGATATTTATTTAAAAAATGATACGGAACAAGCGAAGAGATTTTGCCTTCAAGTTGTTTTAAACACCGTTTCACTAAAGCAACATATAAATGGTTAGGATAACTATGCGGTAAAACATAAACAGGTTTTAAAGCTTCTTCTTTCGCAATTTCACCTTTATAAATGCGTTGCCCACTTATCTCATTTCTTTTTGCTTCATATACCCCAATTAAAGAATATGTCTCGTCCAATGTTAAGTTTTTAGCTAAATAATCTTGATTAAAGAAAATGACCTTAAAATAAGTCTTATTAACTGTCATAAAATCAAAGGTGATAATTGTCACACCTCGCGAAGGGACGACTTTAGGCACGGAAACTAATTTGCCTAATAAAACGACACGGTCTTTGTCCGCTAAATCTCTTTCTTTTGTATAAGCAAAATTATCGTAGCGGCGCGGCAAGCGATTAATTACGTCATAAGACGAATAAATACCCATTTCATATAATAAAGCGTTCAGTCGCGGTGATTTCGTTAATTTATCCATATGGTTATTTTATCTTATTATTCATGTGTTTTAATCATTAAATTAAAAAAGGGCACACTGAAGTAAGTTGCCCCTTTGTAATGATGATATAAATTATTATTTAGCAGTAATAGGATATGCTTCTTTAAGTCTTTCGGCTTCTTCTACTGTGACTCTTAAAATTGTACCATGACGCTTAATTTGTGCGTCCCAAGAATATGTTGGTTGTCTCCAAGAACCATTGGCATTGGTCGTATCTTCAATATCAGTAGTGGAAAATGGAATATAACCAACGCTAGTATTGGCATAGAAGTCCGCCATTAATCCGATTTCTGGTACGTCTGGATCTTGTCTATCGGCTTTATTCAAATAAAACCATTCTGGACCTTCTAAACATGTGTTATTGGCAGTTCTACCTTGTACTTGGAAGCCAAGTTCATCTAAGTCGAACACCTTTTCCCAAGAATCAATATCAAATAAATCTGTTGTTCTTTGAACAAGAATGCCACCATTTTGTTCGTGGTTGTCGCCATCTTTAGTAGCGGAATAATAGTAATCGCCAATTTTCATGACTGCAGCATCAATAATCTTTCTTTCATTATTATTGATGGCTTGTGGAGAATCAGAAGCTTTTTGTGGGTCTTCACCACCATTGGGATATGGTTGGTTTTTTAAGAATTTCTTAGTTTTAGTAAAATGAACGAAATCTCTTGTGGTTGTGTAATAGATGCAATCGCGTTCGATAATCGCATTTCTTGCTTCGTTAAGAATTGTAGAAGAAAAGAAGATGACATATTCGCCAGTTTCTTCGCTATATATCATTTCTGGTGCCCAAGCCATACCCGCCATTGGGTGAGCGACTTCAATTAATCTACCTTCGGTCCAGTTGACCAAGTCATGGGATTCCCAAAGAGTAATTGCCCGGCTTCCAGTAATCGTAAATTTTTGTGCCCCATTATTGCTGCCCCAACCACCGCGAGTATAAACGCTTAAGTCAGTGGCAATTAAATAGAAACTATCGCCTTCAGGAGAACGTAGGAGGAATGGGTCTCTAACACCTCTTTCACCAACAGTACTTGATAAAACTGGCTTTAAGTTGTTCATCGTTGAACCATTCATATCTTTAAATTTTAAGCCTTCGCCAACATCAGCAAGGGCGAAAAACATTTGTTCACCGGTAGCTACTCTTTGACCGTTTTCGGTTTTACCATAACCTTCTCCGACAAAGTGCGCAAACAAATATGCTTCATAATCTTCATCTTCTGGAACGTAAGGTAAGCCTTTTACCAAAACATCTTGCTCATATTTAGTAATTTGACCGTCTTTTTCAATTTTTGCTTTTAGTTCAACCACTTTATCACTTGTTGATCTAGTAACTTCGCCTGGAGCAACATCACCTTCTTTTGGATAAATGGTGTTGCGATCAGAACTCCACCAAGTGATGGTTGCACCATTAACTTCTTCAGGGAGATAAATGTTGCCGTAAACACCCGTATCGGCATTTCTCACGATTACATGATCTAAAATTGTTTCATCTGTTTCCACTGGTGCATTTTTGATATCTTCTAACAATTGATCTTTTGGCGAACCAAAATTACACGAAGTTAAACACAACATCGTTAAAGCTGTAAAGACAAATAAAAATTTACTTTTCGTTTGCATAATATTTCCTTTCACATCATTTTGTAAAAATGTCGACATAAATAAATAAACACAAAAAAACAATAATAGCAACCTATTAATTAAATAATTAATAATATTTAGTTATTAGTGGGATTATTCAATGCCAACTAAGAAAGAATAAACAGGTTGATTACCGTGGCGAATATCAATATCTAAATCAGGGAAACGATCGGTAAGCAACTCAGCAACTTTCTTAGAAAGTTTTTCATCGATATCTTGACCGAGTAAAATTGTGATAATGCTCGCTTCATCGTCGACCATTTTATCTAACAAAGCCAAAAGGGCTTCGATCTTATCTGGATGATCAACAACGATATCTTTTTCAAAAATACCAATATAATCGTCTTTTTTGACCTTTAGGCCATTATATTCTGTATCTCTAATCGCATAAGTCACTTCGCCAGATTTGACATTTTTTAAAGCAGCTTTCATCGCTCTAAAGTTTTCTTCTCCATCGGCTTCAGGATTAAACATGATGGCGCTACTAATGCCTTGAGGAATGGTTTTAGAAGGAATGACGTAAATATTAGTTCCTTGTCCACTCATCATTTCGCATGCTTGAGAAGCGGCCATGACGATATTGCTATTGTTTGGAAAAACAAAGACGTTATGAGCATTAGCTTTTTTAATTGCGGAAACAAAGTCTTCACTAGAAGGATTCATTGTTTGTCCGCCTTTAACGATGACGGAAATGCCAATTTCCTTAAAAAATTGATCGATGCCATCACCAGAAGAAACGCCAATCATCGCATATGGTTTCTTTTCTTTGACGATGTGGTCAGCAATAAACTGTATTTCATCATTGTCTTCATTAACTTTTAAAACTTGCACTTTTAAAAATTCACCGAAGTGCTGGGCATAGTTTAAAATATCACCTGGAGTTAAAGTGCGAATGTGGACTTTAACAATGTCATCTTTTAAGTTAACGACTAAGTCATTGCCGTTGGTCGATAAAATATTATTAAAACGATTTTGATTAAATTCTTTTTTGTCTTTGAGTAACTTCAAAACGAAATCCAGCAAATAACCATCTTCTTCAGCTTCACTAACTCCAGCGGAGGCTTCGGTAACGGTTGCTTGGCTTCTTTCCACAAAGCCACCACTAGCCGCGATGCGCATACCTTCAAGAATTCTAATTAAACCGGCACCGCCAGAATCAATAACGCCAGCTTCTTTTAATACTGGTAAAAGTTCTGGTGTTCTTTTTAATGATTCTCTAGCTTCTTGAAGCATCAAATCTAAACATTTTTCAATGCTCATATTGTCTTTGACTGTGTCGGCTAAATATTGGCTAGATTCACGAATGACAGTCAAAATTGTACCTTCGACCGGATTAACAACGGCTTTATATGCTACTTCAACCCCTTTTTGAAATGCAGCTGAAAAAGCTAACGCATCAACTTCAGCAAGATTTTCTAGCCCTTTAGAAAAACCACGAAAAATTTGACTAGTAATAACGCCTGAGTTTCCTCTTGCGCCCATTAATAATCCACGCGAAAAAACTTTAGCTATTTCAGAGGCATTGTCATCACTCCGGTTTTGAATTTCTTTGCTGCCGGAGGTAAGAGTTAAATTCATATTCATTCCTGTGTCACCATCAGGAACCGGGAAAACATTGAGGGCATCAACTTCAGGATAGTGGTTGTAAAGATTATTACTGCCAGATAATAAAAGTAGTTTTAAAGATTGTCCGTTTAAAGTTTTCATAAGCTTAATGAGAGGCGAGAATCTTTTCTCCGTAGACGTTTACACCAGTACAAGCTTGATTATATTTATTAGAGAGAATGTACATGATATTTTTTTGGCATTCTGCGAGTGCTTCAGTAATTTTCACTTCGTTAGAAAGCACGAGATAAACATCGATAGTAAAAGTGCGATTTGGTTTCTTATTGACGTAAATCGCATCCTCAGAATTTCCTTTCTTAGTTGGGAGTTCTAAACGTGATATTTCTTCGCGCTTGCAAATAGCAACAATGCCATAACAAGCTAAGGCCGCCTGCCGAGTTGCGTCCTCGATATCTTTTGTTTCAAGACTAGCCGTAGCGAAGAAAGTGTTTTTTTCATTCATAAACGTTGTTATTTTACATAGTAAATAGTTTTCTGTCAAATCAGTAGTAGTTTTCGCTTATTGATAGTGACATTTTCATACGTTTGACTATTTTATTGTCTCCTTAATAAAGATAGAAGCGGAAAAAAGTCTTGATACACTTCGCCATAGGCAACAATAATGTGGTTACCAAAACTAGTTTTTAATAAGTCTAAAAGACTCTCATCATTAAGAGAAACAACGATTTGTGTGCGACAATAACCGGGCAAAGAAACATTTTCTTTGATGCTCGCAGGGATACATAAACAATTTTCCAAAGAATAATCAGGAGCAATTTTTAGTAAAGAAATATGTCCTTCAGGTAGTTCGCCTTTAATCGCCACTCCTAAGCCACTTTCAAAATGGGAAGTAAGTTTATATGAAGATACCATGTTTAGTGGGACAGTACAGTGAGCCAATAAAAGCGTGTGTTCGTCATAATCTAGTTTACTTGGATTGGCCATAAATGAACTACGATCAGTTAGAGCATTAGCAATATGCATTGTAATTAAACTCATGATGTCGCCTTCGCAGCCAGCAGTAATGCCTTCTTCATTCAGCAAAGCAAGCGCTAAACAGGCGGTTGTTTTTCTAGTTTTTATGACGTCAAAGCACCGAATTGTGATGGCGTTAAGTTGATATTTTTCAATTAGTTTCTTAAGAGCAACATAAACGAGCAAACTATCCGTTAAAGTATCAATATTATCAGCATTATTAACTAATTCTTGAGCGCGAGGAATATATTCAAAATCAAGTGTGTCTTCTTTGGCTTTTAAATAGCATTCATCAAACTCTTTAGCGGTAATTTTCACCACTTCCATATTAAAGTTTTTCTTTATTTTGGCAGGTTCTATCGGTGTGGCAATCAGCCAGGAAGAGGCGCCACCAATTACACCAAGTCGATTGTTGGCAAGTTTTTTGCTCGCCCCGATGATCGTAGCAATATGACGGATCATGCTTGCAATGTGTTTTTCATCACCAGTCAATAAAAAGCATAATTGATTGTGATATTCTAAATAAGTTTTGATTTCTAAAGCAGCAGGAAGTGAATTATTTTTCGAAGTTGAAAGAATAACGATTGGTTGTTTAAAGCTATTTAAACGCCGTAAAAAGCGTGATTCTACCCCACCAGTACCGATTAAAATGATATCGAACAAAGGATCGAACGCATTTTCACAAATGTACAAATCTTCATCCATTAAATAATTATTGATTTCATCAATAAAGGCTAAATCTTCTTCAATGATGACCTGTTTATTTTTTTCTAAAAAATTGTACAAAGGGACTAAATTTAAGTTCATGAATACCTCGATTACCTTAAATAGATTATAAAGTAAGTGCTAAATAAGTGCCATAAAATAAAAAGCCCGGCAGCTCGCTATTTTGTCCCGAAGGATATCGTCGCCACTACGGTGCTTAACTTCTGTGTTCGAGATGGGAACAGGTGTGTCCACCGCGCCATCGCCACCAGACTTTTTATTGAGGAGATAATTTGAAATTATTCTCTCAAAACTGAATATTATCACATGTTTGCTTTCTTGTTAATTAGAAACCTTAATTTTATGTTTTCGGATATGAAAATCTTAAGAAATTAAGTCCTCGACCTATTAGTATTAGTCAGCTGAACATATCGCTATGCTTACACTTCTAACCTATCAACCCTGTAACTTTCAGGGGGTCTTACTTCTTTCGAATGGGAAGTCTCATCTTTAGGGTTGCTTCACGCTTAGATGCTTTCAGCGTTTATCAATTCCGTAGGTAGCTACCCGGCCATGCCACTGGCGTGACAACCGATATACCATTGCTACGTTCATCCTGGTCCTCTCGTACTAAGGACAACTCCTATCAAACTTCCTGCGCCCACGACAGATAGGGACCAAACTGTCTCACGACGTTTTGAACCCAGCTCGCGTACCACTTTAACTGGCGAACAGCCAGACCCTTGGAAGGTACTTCCCCTCCAGGATGTGATGAGCCGACATCGAGGTGCCAAACCTGATCGTCGATGTGAACTCTTGGATCAGATCAGCCTGTTATCCCCAGGGTAGCTTTTATCCGTTGAGCG
>JAAYCD010000066.1 GCA_012744375.1 Erysipelotrichaceae bacterium
ATGAAGCATGCGCTTCGGAGCCTTTTAATTTAGGTAATTGTTTTAAGGCTAATTCAGATAAGGAATTGTTGTTGGCTTGAATGGCTAACGCTATTAAAATTTCTTCCGCGCGAATTCGCGGATTTTCTTTTTGAAGCGGTCCGGTTTTAAGATCGGAAATCGGCGAAATAACGTGAGGAGAGATGAGGTGTAAACTATCATCAATTTTGCCATAAGTCTTAAGGGCATTAAGTAATGCGGCCGCAGGAGCGCTTAACAACACCGAACGTTTTCCAGTAATTATTTTGCCGTTAGGTAATTGAATAGCAATTGTTCTTTCTTTACTCTTTTTTGCTTTTTCTAAACAAGCTTTAACAACCGGACGATCATCAAGCGTGAGTCCTAACTCAGTCATAATTGCTTCTTCTTTAACGATGGTGTCGTCTTCAAATTTTCCTAAATATACATTTTTCTTTGCTTGATAATAGCGACGAATAACTTCTTGCTTACAAGCCTTACAAGCTAAGTCGTCGTTAGTAATTGCAAAGCCTACCATATTAACACCCATATCGGTTGGGGATTTATAAGGGGAAGAGCCATAAATTTTTTCAAAAATTGTTCTCAACAATGGGAAAGTTTCAATATCACGGTTGTAGTTGGTTGCTGAAAGACCATAGGCTTCTAGATGATATGGGTCAATCATATTGACATCTGCTAAATCGACAGTCGCCGCTTCGTAAGCTAAATTAATCGGATGTTTAAGCGGTAAATTCCAAATTGGGAATGTTTCATATTTAGCGTAGCCCGATTTTTTACCATGTGTCATGTCGTGATAAAGTTGAGAAAGACAAACCGCCATTTTTCCACTGCCAGGACCTGGCGCGGTCACAACAATTAATGAACGAGTTGTTTCCACATAATCGTTTTTAATAAACCCGTCACTCCCAAAAATAGAAACTAAGTTATGAGGATATCCAGCAATGCGGTAATGTTTATAAACTTTTATGCCGTTTTTGCGTAATTTAGAAGCAAAAGCTTTAATGACTGGTCCATCTTCATAAAAACAAAAAACGACGCTAGAAACGTATAATCCAGCCGCTTGATAGGCATCAATTAAACGTTCGACTTCCGATTCATAAGTAATGCCTAAGTCATTGCGAACTTTGTTAGATTTAATATCATCAGCATTGACCGCCATAACGATTTCTGCGTTATCTTTTAAGGTCAACAACATTTGCAATTTAGAGTCTGGCTGAAAACCAGGCAAAATTCTCGCAGCGTGGAAGTCATCAAATAACTTGCCACCGAATTCGAGATATAACTTACCACCGAAGGAATTAATGCGTTTTAAAATCTCTTGGCTTTGAATTTTCAGATACTTTTTATTATCAAATGCAATCTTATTTTTATTCGTCGGCATAAGTATCAAAATATCCTTGAATGAGAACGACTGGGGTACCCTTGTCGCCTGAACCAGATGTCAAATCGCATAGAGAACCGAGTAAGTCGGTGATTTGTCTTGGGGTGGTACCTTCGCTTGCCATCTTACCAACCAAATCTTTTTCTTTTGTTTTGATTTCATCTCTAATTGCCGCGGCGAGTTTATCGCCAGAAAGATTTTGATATGCGTTATCCGCTAAATATTTGAGTTTTAATTCATTTGGAGTGCCCAGCAAACCTTTGGTAAAAAATGGGGAAACAACGGGGTCTGCTAATTCCCAAATCTTACCTTGTGGATCTTTGAAAGCGCCATCGCCGTAAACCATTACTTCGATATGCTTGCCAGTTTTTTCAAGCAACATTTGTTGCACTTTTTCCACGAGTTGTTGTGCTTCTCTAGGGAAAAGTTTAACACTTTCCTCTGTAGATTTATTTGATCCATACAAACCATAATTTGGATTATAGCCCGAACCATTGATTGGAACATTCATAAGATCGGCAAGAGTTAAAACAATTTTTGCTCCTTTATCGAGCAATAAGCGCTTGGTAGCGTTGCGTGTATGAATGTCACAAGCGATGACGACATCCGTATATTTAAGCACCGCATCAGCATGATTGGCAAAAATTACTTCCACTTCAGCACCCATTTCTTTAATGAGTTCAACATAGTAATTAACATAATCAACACCAGTAAATTCATGAACTCGATAGCCAAAAACTTCACGATATTTTTCTAGAGAAAGAACGTCACTATATGGATTGATACCTTTTTCATAAATTTCTTCGTCATTAATTAAAGCATTACCGACTTCGTCACGGGGATAAGAAAGCATTAAAACGATTTTTTTCACACCTTTGGCAATGCCTTTTAAGAGAATAGCAAAACGATTGCGAGAAAGAATTGGGAAAATAACGCCAACTGTTTGTCCGCCGGTTTTTTGTTTTACATCTTGGGCAATGTCATTGATTGATGCGTAATTGCCTTGGCAACGGGCCACGATTGATTCGGTGATGGCCACGACATCACGGTCATGGAAATTAAAGGGTTCATTGACAGAAGCTTTTAATACTGCTTCCACTACATGGTTTGCAAGATCGTCTCCGGTTTTTAGAACTGGGAGCCGAATACCGCGGGCGGTGACACCGACACATCTCATTGGCTATTGCCTCCTTTTTTATTTTTTCTGAATTTTTTCTAAAATGTTGCGAGCAATATAGACTCCGCACGCTCCAGCCTGTGCTAGACCGCGGGTCAATCCCGCCCCATCACCACCGACATAAAGATTCGAAATGTTTTTAACTTCTAACTTATTATCGATTTCTGGGTGGGCGCTATAATATTTGGCTTCGACACCATATAACAACGTATGTTCTGTGGCAATGCCGGGAGTAATATGGTCGAGCACTTTTATCATTTCGATAATCGATTGAAGAGTTTTTTGAGGTAAACATAGGGCTAAATCACCGGGAATTGCTTCTTTTAATGTTGGTGTTACAAAGCCCTCTTTAATGCGTTTAACAGTGCTTCTTCTTCCTTGTAGCAAATCGCCATAGCGTTGCACTAAAACGCTACCACAAGCTAATTGGTTGGCAATCGAAGACACTTTCAAAGCGTATTCGTTTGGTTGTTTGAATGGTTCTTCGAAGTGATGAGTTACTAATAACGCAAAGTTTGTATTATCACTTGAAAGAGATGGGTCGCTATATGAGTGACCATTAACATTGACCACACCTTCATAGTTTTCCATGACGACGTGACCGCCAGGATTAGAGCAGAAAGTTCTTACCGTGCTATTGGTAGAAGTCTTAAATAGGAATTTGCCTTCGTATAGATGTTTATTAATTTCTTCCATGACGAGGTTCGGGCACTCAACACGCACTCCGATATCAACTTGATTTTGCGTCATTTCAACATCATAGTGTTCAAACATCTTGGCGAGCCATTGGCTTCCTTCTCTACCGACAGCAAGCAAAACATAGTCAGCTTCGAATTGTTGACCTTTATCAGTTATAACTCCAGAAATTTTACCATCTTCAACGATGATGTCTTTAACGGTTGTTGAGAAGTAGCAATCAATTTTATCTTTTAAGTCGTAATAAATTTTAGTTAAGATTTTTAAGTTTTCTTCAGTGCCTAGATGACGGACTTTGCTGTGTAAAAGCTTTAAGCCGACTGACATCGCTTTCTTTTCGATTTCGCGCACTTCAGGGGTAAAAGGGTCAGTGATGACTGGGGTCGCACCATATTGCATATTAATTTGGTCGACATAATGAATTAAATCTAGTAATTTTCCATCGTCCATATAATCTTGCAACCAGCCACCAAACTCTGTGGTGATATTAAATTTGCCGTCAGAATAAGCACCAGCGCCACCAAAGCCGTTAGTAATAGAACAAGCCGGAAAGCATTCTTGGTAACCTTTCGCGTTTCTTGGACATTTTGTTAATTTTCTTTCAAGAATCGGACAGCGTCTTTTTTCAATAGAGAGGCCTTTGTCGATTAAACAGATTTTGAGTGTTGGGTCTTTTTTGGCTAATTCATAAGCACAAAAATAACCACTAGGGCCGGCTCCAACAATCACGATATCGTATTTCATAGAGTCTCCTTTTGCATGTTTGACTAGAAAAACACTTCTAAAGTATAAGCCATTAGCGCGCGCTTGTTAATGACTTTTTCTCTTTTTTTCACTAGCCATTTTTCGATATAAATCAAAAGTGGATTATTTTAAAATAATTATTCAACATTCCTGTTGTGGTTTGTCCAACAAATATATATAACAAAAAAGCCCCAAACATTTTGTTTAGGGCAGTTCAATTTATTTTGATAAGCCTAGAAATTTTCGTCAATGAACTTGGCGATAACTGGGGCTAATGAGACGATTGAAACCACATCTTCTTCTTGTGGGATAGAATCGCTAATTGCGATATCTAAAATGCCACAGCGATAAAGTTTGGCCAATGCGTTTTTGGAAAAAATACCATGAGAAGCACAAATTAAGATACCATTAGCGTCGTTATTTAATAACTCCTTGGAGGCTGCCATAATGGTGCCACCAGTATCGATGATATCATCAATCATTAAACAGTATTTATTGGCAACGGACGCGCCTCTAATATTAGTAATCATTGCTTTGTTGGGCTCTGGACGAAATTTGTTCATGATCGCGATTGGTAAACCGCCTAATGCATTGGATAAATTAGTCGCACGATCTAAACCGCCTTTATCAGGAGAAACGATAACCACATCATTAAGCGAAATTTTTAATTTCTTAAGTCTTTTTTGATAATAGTCAGCAAATACTTCGGTTGAGAATAATGGAGTCGCTTTCATATCTTCAAAAAACGAAGCCATATTTTCACTATGATAATCAATGGAAACGACGTGATCAACGCCTGCCACTTTCAAACAATTAGCCACTAACTTCGCGCTAATTGGGTCACCGATATCGATAATGCGATCTTGGCGCACATAGCCATAATAAGGAATGATTGCGGTAATTGATTTCGCTTTCGCTCTTTTTAAAGCATCGATGAAAATTAGTAATTCCATCAAACGATCGTTCACCGGATTACAGGTCGAATGGATGATGAGACAATCTTTGTTTTTGACATCCACGTCCGGACGGGCAAAAATTTCGTTGTCTGCAAAACGTCTTAATGTCGCAGAAGATCTTTTGAGCCCGAGTTCTTTTGCCACCTTGTTAGTCAACTCTTCACAAGATGTTAAAGAAAATAGTAATACTTGTTCTTTGTTTGTCATAACTTTCTTTCCCTCTTTCAACTGAAAGGAATGCAATTTTATTAGATAACCAAATAGATGTAATTAGTGATCGCTTGTTGTACCACTGGTAGTTCCGAAAATGCGGTCACCACAGTCTCCGAGACCAGGAACAATGTAAGCTTTTTCATTTAAGCAGCGGTCTAACGCGCCAATGACGAGTGGAATATCTGGGTTGGCTTTGCAAAAAGCTTCAACGCCTTCTGGAGCCGCGATAATACAAATAAAGGTAATACGTTGGGCACCGTGTCTTTTTAACATTTTTACCGCATCAATCGCGGAGCCACCAGTCGCCAACATTGGGTCTAAGAGATAGACATCTTTTTCAGCAATATCGCTTGGCAATTTACAGTAATATTCAACTGGCTCTTTGGTTACTTCATCACGGTACAAACCAATATGACCGCATGTGCAACCTGGAACTAATTCGAGCATCCCATCTTCCATGCCTAAGCCCGCTCTAAGAATTGGAACAAAGCAAAGTGATTTACGATCAACCACTGGTTGCATGGTTTTTTCAATTGGAGTTTCAATTTCCACCAAGTGAGTTTTGAGATGTTTCAAAGCTTCATAACCTTCCAAAATGGAGATTTCTTTAACCAAACTTTTAAACTCATTAGTCTTGGTTTTTTTATCTCTTAGTTTGGTGATTTTGTGCTTGAGTAATGGATGTTCTAAGATTGTCACGTTTGGATATTTTTTATAAGTCATTTAATTTTTCCTCACATTCCATTATTCATCTAAATCAGTATCGTTATTTGACACTTTTTCTAGGTTATTACGCTTTTCAATAGCGTTACAAACTACCATAGTTATAATACCCAAAATTAATGCCGTAGCGATAGAAGTAATTTGAATTGTTGATGTAACAGCGCCAGTAGCACCATCAACTGCGTATGGGATTTGAATTGATAATCCACCGATACCAGCAATAAGAATTGCAGAAATGGTAAATAAATTTTTATTGTTATTTAAATCGACTTTTTGGAACATTTTGAAACCTGAAACAGCGATAAAACCATAAAGAGTTAAACAAACACCGCCCATGACACAGCTTGGAATGGTTCTTAATAAAGCCGTTAATGGTGATAAGAAGGAGAGAACTATGAGCATAATTGCCGCGACAAAGATTGTTCTAACAGAAGCATTTCTTGTGATGGCAACGCAACCGACTGATTCGCCATATGTGGTATTTGGACAAATACCAAATGCCGTGCCGACGATAGAACCAACACCATCGCCCAATAAAGTTCTACTTAAACCTGGTTCTTTTAGTAAATCGCGACCGACGATAGAACTCAAATTTTTGTGATCAGCGATATGTTCAGCGAAGACGACGAAGGCGACTGGCGCGAAGGCCAATGCGACTTCGGCAACACCAACTAATGTAATGACAGTTGCGTCTGGATTAGTAGCTAAAACATCGCCATTAACATTGCCATTGATTAATTCTTTAATACCTTCAAATAAGGCAAAACGTGGATATGTTACAAAAGATTTGATGGAAAGATTTTGGAAGTTATTAACAAGTGGTGACCAATCGATGATTTTTAAGTAATTAATTTCGGCAAGATTGCCAACCATTGTGAATAATGAGGCAAGTACATAACCAGCACCAATACCGAGAATAAATGGAACCAAACGTGCATTTTTGAATTTGTTTTGAACAGAGCAAATAACAATAGTTATGAATGTGATTAAACCACACAACAAAGCAACGAGGTTATATCCTGAATTGACTGGATCACTATTAGCTTTGATAATGTCTCCCATTGCTGCACCAGCTAAAGATAAGCCGATTAATGCAACAGTTGGACCAATGATGACTGGAGGCATAAGTTTGTCAATCCAAGCGGTGCCAGCAAAACGCACCACTAGAGCAATAATCACATAGACTAGACCAGCGAATAGGCCGCCGAGTAAGATGCCCATATAGCCAAACGCTAATGCATTAGACAAAGCGCCCAAGAAAGCAAATGAACTAGAGATAACTACTGGTGATTTGAATTTGGTAAAAAGTAAATAAACGAGAGTGCCCAAACCTGCTCCAAGAATTGCAGATGGGATTTGAACTGGTAGGCCGATGATTGTCGGAACAGCAATCGTTGCCGCTAAAACAGCTAATACTTGTTGGAAAGCGAAAATCAAAAGTTTACCAATGCTTGGTTTACCTTCGATTCCATAGATAAGGTTGTTTGCAGACATATAGTTCTCCTTTCGCAAAAAAAAGACCCAACAATTAAGGGGTCGTTCAACAAATAATAATGGAGATAGAAAGGGTATTGAGGGCGATTATTACCCCTTGTTTAGCAGGTATTTTTACGTCTCGAACCTTCTTTTCCATCATAATTCTTTGACTAAAACTTTACCACACGAACAAAATAATGCAACCAATTTTTGCAATTGTTTTTGTAATGTCTTTCGTCTAACATAATAAGTGCGTTTTAATAAAAACAATCTGATTGATGACACGCTCTAAAAATGTCAGCGAGCCACAAGACAGAATAATGGGGTTTTAATCATGAATAAGAAGCAACAAGTTATTTTAGAGGCCGATAAGTACATCAGAAGTGTTCCTGGATTTCCTAAAGAAGGCATTGTTTTTAAAGATATCATCCCGGTATTTGAAAATATTGAATATTGCCAAAAAGTCATCGACGTGATGGTTGATGAACTCAAGGAGAACAAAATTACATTTAACAAAATCATTTGCCCAGAAGCTCGCGGTTTCCTTTTTGGTGTTCCACTAGGTTTAGCCACTAAGGCAGGTGTTGTTTTAGCTAGAAAACCTGGCAAACTACCACTTCCAGGCACCAGAGTATCTTATGAACTTGAATACGGGAGCGAGGCTTTGGAGATCTCAAAAGATTCAATCCAGCCAGGTGATAAAGTGTTAATTGTTGACGATTTATTAGCTACTGGTGGTTCGGCGAAAGCTCTTGCCCAAATCGTCGAATTAAGCAAAGCAGAAGTGGCTGGCGTGTTGTTTTATGTCGAATTAACACCATTAAAAGGTAGAGAAGAATTAAACAAATATAAAGTTCTCTCCATCGTCCCAATTGAAGCTTATTAACTTGTAAAATTGGTCTAACAAACA
Source organism: Erysipelotrichaceae bacterium (assembly GCA_012744375.1). Classification (GTDB taxonomy): domain Bacteria; phylum Bacillota_I; class Bacilli_A; order RFN20; family CAG-826; genus RUG14515. The sequence continues at coordinate 8,295 of JAAYCD010000066.1, forward strand.
CCATGTTTTCTTA
>JAAYCD010000118.1 GCA_012744375.1 Erysipelotrichaceae bacterium
AAAAAACTTTATAACAAGATTCGTTATCGCACTTTAGCGTTTTTTGCTTTCTCCTTACCAAGTTATAACTTAAAGTCATTTGCCTCAGTGAAGATTTATCGCGTTTACCAAAAGAAATTAAAACTCGGTTAATTGTAAACTAACATTATTAAATCTAAAAGTCGTTGGCTTCTTTAATAAAAGAGACATCGACTTTTATTTGTTTGCGGTCATAAGTAATGAAGCCGTTCATCTCTTCTTCTACATCACTAAACTGTGTATAAATAAAGGCGGAAAGACCTTTTCTAACGTTAGACTTTATTTCTTCATTAATAAATTTTAAGTATTGTTTTTGGAAGTCTTCCTTGTTGTTAAATAAAAGATATATAAAACCTTCTTTTTTTCTAGCTTGTTTGAGCCGTTTATCTAAGATGTAGGCTCCGCACTCACTGACGATAAAAGCGCGCTTCTTAAGCTTATATTTAGCTGGTACTTTAATTTTCCATTTATAAATATGCATCGACTTAAAATCGCCAGAACCTTGATCGTGCCAACCAGAAGCATGATCAAAAAGTCTTGTCGGATCAATTTGCTTAAGTTTTTCATATATTTCTTTTGCGTCGAATTGCCCCCACGCTTCATTAAATATCGTCCAAACAATGATTGACGGTGAATTATAAAGTAAGTCAATCGTCGCGAGAAATTCTTGATAAGCCTCTTTTCTACCTGCCTCTTCACTTCTAAAAAAGAGCCGATGTTTTTTATCAGAAATTTTATATCTCACGAATAAGGGCACTTGGTTAAGCCAATAATTATATTTAGTGCACCCATTGACAAAATCTTGCCAAACAAGTAAACCAAGATGGTCGCAGTGGTAGTACCATCTTAATGATTCAATCTTTATGTGTTTTCTAGAAACATTAAATCCTAATCGTTTAATTAGCTTAATATCGTTAATATAATCTTCATCGCTATTAGGAGTTAACCAACCATCTTGATAATAACCTTGATCTAAAACGCCTTTATTAAAATATAACTGATTATTTAAGGCGATATATTGATAGCCATTTTTTTCAATTAACGACACTTTTCGCATGGCAAAATAAGAACAAATCTTATCCACGTCATTACTAATTTCAAAATCATATAAGTAAGGATTTTCTGGTGACCATAAATGCAAATTATTTATTTTTATTTCATTATTAATATTCGCATTTAATTTAAATTTTTTATTATTTAAAGTTAATGTTGCTTCATTAAGGGAGGAAACAAAATTAATCGTCACTATTTGTCGATCTATATCGGGAGTGATTTTAATTGATTGTATATACCCGTCGTTAACGCTTTCTAACCAAACCGGCATATATATACCAGATTGTGGCTTATACCAAATGCCTCCTGGATTGAGTACTTGTTTACCAGTGGAATGATAAGAAGTATTCGTCGTATCCCTAACGCGAACAATTAAAATATTGTTTTTTTCTTTTAAAAATGGTTTGATGTCGGCACTAAAAGGCAGAAACCCACCAATGTGTTTGATAACGAATTGACCATTAACAAATAGTTCTGCAATTTGATCAACCGCCCCAAAATGAATAATTAATTTATCTTTAATAAATCCTTCTGGCAAATCAAGTTTTCTTTTATAAAACAAAAAATCATCTGGATAGACAGTTTTATTTACGCCACTTTTCGCTACTTCTGGGGAGTAAGGAACAACAATTTGGCCATCAAAAACAGTAGGAATAGCTTCCTCTTTTCTTATCGCATATTCCCAAATGCCATTTAAGCATAAATATGAATCGCGTCTTAACTGTGGACGCGGATATTCAGAAAGTGGGATTTCATTTTTCATTTATTATTTGTCTTTCCTTTTTCATCATAAAGATTACGGGGACAATTGCCATTAAAAAGATGACACCCGTGACAAAGAAGAGCCATTTATTTGGAGGGTAGACCAGTTGCCCAAATTCATTGGTGTATGATTCTCCACCAATTTGACACAGTGCTTGAGCAATAAGCGGACCAATGACCATCGGTACAAGTACACAAAAGATCATACGTACGCCTTGAAATAAACCAACCTCAGTGCTAGGAGTATAGTCACGAATTTTTGCTCCTAAAACAGCTGTACTAACTAAATAGCCTGTCATTAATATAGTGCCACCAATGACCATCCCAACTTTTGTAATTGCTTGGCTTGCTGGTACTAAGAAAACAAGCATCCCGCCTAATGCTCCGACAATAAGCGCAGGAATCATAATCTTGTTTTTGCCAATTTTATCCATGAATAAACCGAAGATAACAGTCAGCGCACTAGCAACAAGTAAAACAATACCTAAACATATCGTAAAGTCGCTACCTGTAATTAATAAAACATTTTGCACATATAAAATAAAATATGGCATAAATACTTGTAAACCGATATTAAAAACAGTGAAGGCTAGCAAGGTGGTATATAAAACTGGATTTTCTTTAATGACTTTTGGTCTGAATCCATAGATGACGTTACCCCAATAATTAGCTTTATTAGGAACGGCTGTATCTTTTGGAATAAGAAAAAGCGAAGCAATGCCGACCAATAAAGTAATCCCGCCAAAGACATAGAAAAACATATTCCATCTTTTTATCTCGCCAACTGGCACATCAACAAAAAACCCCGCTATCACAATAACGATGATTAAAGCTAGCAAAGGTAAAATCGATAAAACACTTTCAACCTTACCGCGATTATTTTCAGATGTCGTATCGGTCACAAAAGCATTAAAAGCCGCATCATTTGCACTACTACCAAAGAAGGTCATTAAACAATCGATAATAACAATCATTGTCCCTGCTAGAAACACATTATTAGCGACGATATTAAGTGAGGACGTTGGATCTAAAAAGGCAAACAAAAAAATGGATATACCCCAAAGAATATACCCAAATGAAATAAATAATTTTCTTTTGCCAAGTCGATCACTTAAAGCACCCATAAATAGTGTCGTAATGGTGGCCGCTGCAGCGCTTGCAATTGTCATTACAGGAATAAAGTCATACCGTGCAGTGACATCAAAGACATAAACGTTAAGGTAATTATTTTCAATTGACCAGGCTAGTTGACCGACAAAGCCTGCGAGAATGAAAGTTAGCCATTTACGCCAACCAAGTTTTGTAGACATATGTTAATCCCCTTTATTTTAGTTCGCTGGGAATAAGATTACGGACATTGACTAAGAAGACGTTACTTTCGCCATATTGATCTTTGCATAGCTTGACGACTTGGTATAAAAAGTTGTGTGGGACTAGGGCGATGACTGAACCGGCAAACCCACCGCCATTAATTTTTACTCCTGCTTGTTGATTTGAAGCCAGTTTAATAAGTTCACATGCTTCAAGAGGAGAACCACTAATGTCATCGACATACATGTTGTGTAATAAGTTAGTAGAAGAAATGCATGATTCATTCATTAAACTAATGAGGCAATTAATGTCTTGACGTTTAATTGCTGCATAAGCTTCTTTAACGCGAGTATCTTCTTGAAAAAAATGCATCGCTCTTTGATAAGGTAATAAGCCGAGTTTATTAATGATTTCAGCTTCGTGTTTATATAAGTCTTGTTCACTCACTTCTCTTAAATAATTTTTATTAAAGAAATTAGCGACGTCGCGCATATCATGGACAATAGATTCATATAAAGGAGACAGGTCGGCATGACTCTTTTTGGTATTGACAATCACAAACTGGTAATTAGAAAAATCACAGTCGAGTGATTCAATTTTAGGTTCATCAATATTTTCAAAATCGATAAAAACTAAGCCTCCATAGGCGACACCTATTTGGTCTAATAATCCAGACATCTTTTCATAATATACGTTTTCAGCGAATTGACCAGCTTGACTTAAAGTAAGAAAATTAATGCGCTGTTCATTAAATAAGTGATTAAAAATAGTCGCGATTAACACTTCAAAAGCCGCGCTACTAGAAATACCCGCGCCATTTGGGATTTGGCTTTTAACATAAATATCAAAGCCACCAATTTCATATCCTTTGTTTTTTAAAAAATAAGCAATACCACGAATAAGCGCCGAAGATTGACCTTTTTCATCGATATCTTTTTCTAAAGTCGTTAAATCAACACTACAAGGGACAAAACCATCGCTATATAAAAGCACTAAGCCGTCACTTCTTTTTCTTACGGCAGCGTAAATTGATAAATCACAAGTCGCGGCTAAACATATTCCGTGTTGATGGTCAGTGTGATTTCCGAGTACCTCAAATCGCCCACCAACACTAAAATACTTTTCTGGTTGGTGAGTAAAACGATGAATAAATTGTTGCTGTAAATATTGTTTCACGCTACCTATTTTAACTCCTTCAAGCCGTATTAAAAAGGATTAGACAACTAATCCTCAAATTTAACATCTTGATAATCTGAGTTTTTGTCGAACTCTCTAACTGCAAAAGAGCAAAGCGGTATAATTTTTACCTTTGAGGCTCTTGCTTCTATGACTAAGCACTTAATAAGGTTTTTTCCGATGCCTTGACCGCCATAAGCTGGATCAGTTTCGGTATGAGTAATAGTCCAAATATCGTTGGCGACAGAAAATTCTGCCATGCCCACTAATTTATCGCCGTCATAAGCGGCACTGCGATAATTATCGACTTCAAATTTAATTTCAATCATGATTTATTCCCTCACTTCTTGTTCTACTTCTAATTGGTGTTTTCTTTGTGCTTTGATTAATAAGTAACTTAAAATTGCAGTACCTACCAAAACAACTAATGCAATAAGCATTTCAAAATAAAATGGCATTAATGGATGAATATTATATGTATCGCCCAAGGTTGGATCAATCCATACTCGATAATAATTAAAGATATCGTAATTAAAAAATAAAATGACAATTGAACCCAAGACGAAACCAATGATGGTGAAGAAAGTATGGGTGCGATATTTTTCGAGTAATAAGTTCATCAATTTAGCGATGAAAATGACGCCTAGTAGACAACCAATCGCAAAACAACCAAGCATCCCTAATAATGATAACACATGTGTAAACGATTGCGTGACGCCAAGCCCTAATATTTCTTTTGTCCACAAGACTGTATAATCGACCAGTGGACGATAAAAACCTAAAAGCAGTAGCAAAAAAGAACCCGATAAACCAGGGACAATTAACGCAACTGCCGCTATAGCTCCGACTGGAATTATTACTAAATATAACCACCAAGGCATTGTTAAAAAAGCTTCTGCAGGGCCAAAGTTATTAAGACCTAAGATGACACTAAGGACACCAAGCATAGCGACAAAGATAATACCTATCACTATGAATAAAGCGTTTTTCTTATTGAGTTTTTCGCCCTTAACTTCGTCGGTAATTCCAGGGAATGAACCGATTAAAAAACCTGCGAAAGCGCAGATTAAGACAAACATCAAATGTTCAAAAGCGTAGGAAAAGGTAATAATACAAATTACTACTGCAATCGCGATACCTAATAAAATCGGAATGAGCACCGTTAATGCCCAACCGAACTTTCTTCTAAAGTTATTAACCGCGGCGATGATATCTTCGTATACACGTAAGATGACGGCAATCGCGGCACCGGATACTCCGGGAATGGCAGCCCCTACCCCAATTGCTAAGCCGGCAACGAATTTTCTAAACCAAGCTTTGATTTTCATACGACATGAGTATACCTAACTTATTATTATAAATGAAGTATTATTATTTTCTTAATCGCGACAATATTGCTATAATTGACTACGACAATTTATGAAACTAATTATTGGCTTAGGTAATCCAGGAAAGAAATATGAACGCACCCGTCATAACATGGGTTTTATGGTCATTGATCGCTTGGCAGATCAAGCAAACATCGATGTAAATAAAGAAGTTTTCCACGGCTTGTTAGGGCGCGGCATCATTTTTAATGAAGATGTGATGTTATTTAAACCAACCACTTTCATGAATTTATCAGGAACTGCTGTCCAAGAAGTAGTGCATTATTTTAAAATCGCTATTGAGGATATTATTGTCGTTTTCGACGATATGGCCTTGTCTCCAGGTATCATTCGTTTAAGAAAAAATGGTAGTTCTGGTGGACACAAGGGCATGCAAAACATCATTGATTGTTTATCAACCGAAGAAATCAAACGCATTCGCGTGGGTATTGGTGAACCGATAGATGACACTGTCGACTTTGTTTTATCAAAACCCTTATTAGAAGAAATGCCTTTGATTGAACAAGCGCTGGATGACGCTGTGCGCGCAATAAAGGAGGCCATTAAGTCTGATTTTGATCGGGCGATGAACAAGTTCAACTAGCAAAGGGGTAATGTTTTGAACCTTTTTGATGCCTTAAAAAATAACCCAGTTATCCCCCTCTTCTTAACAAAAAAGGGGCATTTTGTCGTTGATGATAATAACGGAATCGCCCTTTTGGTGGCCACTGCATATAAAGCAAATAGAGGTTCATATTTAATTGTGACTAGTAATCTATTTAAAGCACAAAAGGTATATGCTTCGTTAATTTCTTTCTTATCTAAAGAGGAAGTTTATTTATTTCCAAGCGATGAACTAATTCGCGCTGAAACAATTGCCCAATCGAAAGAAATGGCCGCTCATCGTTTGTTTGTCTTAAATGAAATTAATTATAAAAACGACATAATCGTCGTTGCTAATTTGGCTAGTGCGACACGTTATTTACCTGCCCCAAATGTCTTTAAAGAAAAAACTTTTTCGTTAGTTAAGGGTCAACACTATCAACTGTCAGACATAAGAAAAAAATTAATCGCCGGTGGTTATTCGTATGTTAACAAAGTTGATCAATCTTTACAGTTCGCAGTTAGAGGTGACGTTTTAGATATCTTTTCAGTTAATACCGATAATCCAGTGAGAATTGAATTTTTCGATGACCAAATTGAAAGCATTCGCTTTTTTGATTTAGCTAAGCAAACTTCTATTTCCTCGATTGATGAAGTTTTTATATTGCCTGCAAGCGATATATTGTTTAGTGAAGAAGAAAAAAATAATCTTTCTGAAAAATTATATTCATCGTTAGAACAAAGCCAAAGTGTATTATCACTAACGCATTTTGAACGCCTTAGAGACACGATTGATGATTTGGTTTTCCAAATTTCTAATGGCCAAATTGATGAAAATATATATAAATATTATGGCTTTTTAACCGCAAATCATTATTCGATTTTTGATTATTGTAGCAACTTTACGAAAGTCCTGGTGGATACGACTGCCTTGGATAGTTCAAACGAGTTATTACAAAACGATTCTCATGCTTATTTGATGGAATTATATGAAAACGCGAAAGCTTTACCAAGACTAGAAATATATCAAGATTTGCATCGCTTAGTGAGTTATCGACATAACATCACGACGAGCATATTTATTGATAGTCCCGCTTCAATTACCTTTGGAGTTAGAAATATCCCTTTTCAAGCTAGTAAAGCAAGTGATGGGATAAATATTATCGGTTCATATTTAGCAAATAAATTCAAAGTAGTGCTTTCACTTAATAATAAAGAACACCTTCTAACGCTTGAACAAACTTTAGGTGAACAAAAAATAAAATACGAAAAAATCCATGGTTTCGATATTCAAGAGGAAGCACCCGTTGGTGTTACTTCTCTTTCCTTAACGAGTGGTTTTGTCTTAAATGACGAAAAGATTGTTTATCTAACAAGCGCAGAACTATTTAATGAAAAAGTCAGAACCGCGAGATTTGACAATCGTTTTAAAGAAGCGACGATTTTAAAAAGTTACGAAGAACTTGAACCAGGTGACTATGTCGTTCATGAATATCAAGGCATTGGTCAATTTATTGCTTTACAAACTTTAGAAGTTGATGGCATGCACAAAGATTATTTAAAAATTGCCTATTGGGGTAATGAATTTTTATATGTCCCATTAGCCCAATTCCAATTAGTCAGAAAATATTTGGGCAAAGAAGGTACAGCGCCTAGACTTTCCCATTTACATAGTAAAGATTGGGAAAATACAAAAAAGAAAGCCAAAGCGAGAGTTAATGAATTAGCCGAACGCTTAATGCAACTATATTTAGAAAGAAGCAAAGCTAAAGGTTTTCCTTTCCAAAAAGATGACGAACTACAAAGACAGTTCGAAGATGGTTTTGCTTACCCTTTAACCATTGATCAAGAACGCGCTTTACAAGAAATAAAAAACGACATGGAAGCTCCTTTACCAATGGACCGCTTGTTGTGTGGTGATGTTGGCTTTGGCAAAACCGAAGTTGCTTTCCGCGCAGCATTTAAAGCGATACTTTCTGGTAAACAAGTTGCGATTTTATGTCCGACAACGTTATTGGCGAGACAACACTATGAACTTGCTTGTAAGCGATTTTTAGATTTTGATGTGAATGTCGTAATTTTTTCTAGATTAATTCCCGCTTCAAGGCAAAAACAATATTTTGAAGCTGTCAGTTCTGGCAAAGCGCATTTAATTATTGGCACCCATCGTTTGCTTTCTAAAGAAATGAAATTTAAGGACTTAGGTTTACTAATTATCGACGAAGAACAACGCTTTGGCGTTGAACAAAAAGAACGGATTAAAGAACTTAAAAAAGATATCGATGTTTTGACCTTGACCGCTACACCAATTCCTCGCACATTACAAATTTCTTTAATCGGTGTAAGAAGTATGTCAAAGATTGATACTCCTCCACAAGATAGAATGCCAATTCAAACATATGTCACACCGTTTAAAATAGAAATTGCTAAAGAATTAATTGAAAGAGAAATCGGTCGTAATGGGCAAGTGTTTTTCATGCACAATAATATCGCAACTATATATAATCGTGTTTCACAGCTGCAAAGAATGATGCCCAACATCAAAATTGGTGTTGCACACGGGCAAATGGACAAAGATGCTATCGAAGATGTCATGATGCGTTTTTATGAAGGAGAAATTGATGTGTTAGTCGCCACTTCCATTATCGAAAACGGTATTGATGTACCAAACGCTAATATGATTATTGTCGAAGATAGTGAAAACTATGGCTTATCGCAGCTTTATCAAATTAAAGGTCGAGTCGGTAGATCTAATCGTATTGCCTATGCATATTTAATGTATAACCAATACAAGGTGTTAAACGAAAAGGCACAAAAACGTTTAAAAGCTTTGCAAGACTTTACCGAACTAGGCAGTGGCTATAAGATTGCGCAACGCGACTTAATGATTCGTGGAGCGGGCGATATTTTAGGTCCTGAACAAGCGGGATATATTGATTCAATTGGTTTAGATATGTACATCAAATTGCTTAATGAAGCCATCAAAGAAAAAATGGACGGTACTTATCACGAACCAGAAGTCGTGGACTTTAATCCTACTTTAAATATTGACGCCTATATTCCAAATACTTATGCAAAAGAGGGCGATAAGATTGAGCTTTATCAAGAAATATTAAATGCCCCTTCAATAGAAGATCTCGCCTACATTAAACAAAAAACACGTGATATATATGGCCGCTTGCCAGAAGAAGTCGATAGTCTTTTTGTGAAACGTAATATCGATTTATTGACTAGAGAAGCAAAAGTGACCAAGCTTGAGGAAAAACCAAGATTTTTTGAAATTACTTTAGGCGAAGAATATATCAACATTCGCGGAATTGGTAATATTTTGTTTGAAGCATTAATACCATTTTTAGCTTTTGTGAAAATCAGTTATGCTAATAATGTCTTTAGAATACAACTCAGTAAGCGCACAAAGTGGATTAGTGATTTAGAAAGTATTTTGAAGAGTTTATTAGAAATTCAGAAACATTTTTTAGTGAAAGAAGTGAATTAAAATGCGGTTAGATTTAGTATTAAAACAATCAGGACTAATCAAAAGAAGAACCGTGGCGAAAGAACTAGCTGAACGCGGCAAAATTTTGGTTAATGGTCGAGTGGCAAAGCCTTCAAGTGAAGTGAAAGATCACGATGTTTTAGAACTGCATTTAGGCAACCGAGTTTTACACGTTGAAATCACTTTCATCCAACGTTATAAAAAAGATTTTCCAGTCTATGAACAAATCTTAACAAAGAAAGAAAGTAACGATGCTTAATCTAAATAAAAGTCAACGTTATTTATTAGCCTGTTCATATGGTCCTGACTCGATGGCGCTTTTTTCAATGTTGCAAAAAGAAGGTTATTATTTTGAAGTGGCGCATGTCAACTATCACCTCCGTGATGAAGCTACTTCCGAACAAGAAAACTTAAAAGCATATTGCACTAAACACAACGTCATTTTTCATCTTTATGAAGTTAAAGAATCCTATGGCAAAAGCAACCTCGAAAAACAGTGCCGTGATATCCGTTATCATTTTTTTGCCGATGTCTTAAAAGCAAGACAACTCAACTCAGTTTTAGTTGCCCACCACCAAGATGATTTGATTGAGACGTATCTCATGCAAATGAGGAGACGCAACCTAGTTTTATATTATGGAATTATGGATTCTACCTTTATTTATGGTATTCCAGTACTCCGTCCCTTACTAGCCTTTTCAAAGAAACAATTGTTAGATTATTGTTATGAAAATAGTGTACCGTTTGCTATTGATAAGTCTAATTTCACCAACCAGTTTTTACGCAATAAAATTCGTCATGATGTGATTGATCATTTGACTTTTGAAAAAAGACAGAAATATCTTCTTGAAATCAAAAAGAAAAATGTCGAGTTGCTTGAGATTGTCACAAAAGTCTTTAGTGAAAAAATTGAAACTAATTGTGAATTATTAAGGTTAAATGAGCTTGAGTTTTTATATGCACTTGTCCTTAAAGCAAGAGCCTTAAAACCCGACTTTAAATTATCTAAAAAGCAAGGTGTTGAGATTAGAAAAATTGTTGCTTCAAAAACTCCGAATATCACTCTTGAAGTCGATGGTATTTTGTTTCAAAAACACTACGATAAGTTCGCTTTCTCATTACCAAACAAGCATGAAGATTTTTCCTATTTGTTAATATCTCCAGGCATACTTGACACCCCTTATTTTTACTTAAATTTTATAGGCGATGCGAGCAATCGAAATGTTCAAGAAAAAGATTATCCTTTAACGATTAGAAACGCTCATCCAAAAGATGAATATATGATAAAAAATTATAGCAAAACATTACGTCGCCTTTTTATCGATTGGAAAGTGCCACTATACTTGCGGAAACGATGGCCGATCATCGTTAATTATCACGGTAAAATTATTTACGTACCAAGATACAAAAATGATTTTATCATCGACACAAATAGTAATTTCTATGTTAAGATATAAAAACTTGGGCGCTTTTTACTTTAATGCCCGAAGAAATATTATTATAATATTAGCAACGCTTATTAGGAGGAAGATAATATATGGACGAAAATACCAATAACAAACAGCCGCAACGCGTCTCAAGAAGTTTCATTTTTTCGATTATCCTTGTTGCTGCTGTAATCGCCATTATCGCCTTTTCAATTTTCTCAAATTTAAATACTACCCGTGAACTCGGTCCAGATAAATTCGTGAATATGTTATATAATGGCAACATTACTGAAGTAACGCCCGTCAGTGCACAAACTACAGTCACTCTTCAAGGCCGTTACACCGAATTAGATTCAACTGGTAAAGAAGTTAAAGGTACCTACTCAGTCACATTCGAACGCAGTATGTACGAACAAAAATTACTCTGGGGTGTTGATTTAGATGAAGATGGTACTGCAGAAGAAGCTGTTAGCATTTTAGATGTCATTCGTTATGCTGAAAATAAGTATGGCGAAAGTTTTACTTTAAAAGATACCGTTGACCCATATCAATCCACTTGGTGGGATGAATGGGGTCCATTCATTTTGATTGTCGGCAGCTCAATTATTTTAACTTTATTCTTGTTTTCAAGAATGTCGGCATCCGTTAATTCATCTAATCGACAAGCGATGGACTTTAACCGTTCTCGTGCTCGTAGAGTAAATACCAGCAAAGTCAAATTTGATGATGTTGCTGGCGCAGATGAAGAAAAAGCCGAAATGCGTGAGCTTGTCGACTATTTAAAAGAACCAAAGAAATTTACTCGTTTAGGTGCAAAATTACCTAAAGGTGTCCTTTTAGTCGGTCCTCCTGGATGTGGTAAAACATTATTGGCTAAAGCCGTTGCCGGCGAAGCCGGTGTGCCTTTTTATTCTATCTCTGGCTCTGACTTTGTTGAAATGTTCGTTGGTGTCGGTGCAGGTCGTGTTCGCGACATGTTTAAAATTGCCAAAGAAAACGCTCCTTGTCTAATTTTTATCGATGAAATCGATGCTGTCGGTAGACAAAGAGGTGCTGGCTTAGGTGGCGGCAACGATGAAAGAGAACAAACTCTTAACCAATTACTCGTCGAAATGGATGGTTTTAACGACAATGCTGGCATTATTGTCATCGCTGCTACTAACCGCGATGATGTTCTTGATCCAGCTTTATTAAGAGCCGGTCGTTTCGATAGAAAAATTACCGTTTCTCTTCCAGATAGAAGAGGCAGAGAAGCAATTTTCAAAGTCCATTCACGTGGTAAAAAACTCGATAAAGATATTAATTTTGCAAACATCTCCCGTAGAACCGTTGGTTTTTCCGGAGCTGATATTGAAAATATCATGAACGAAGCAGCAATCTTAGCGATTCGTGCCGGTAGAGAAACAATTAATGTTGATGATATTGATGAAGCCATTGATCGTCGTGTTGCTGGCCCAGCAAAATCTTCGCGTTCTTTAAGTGAACACGAAAAGAGATTAATTGCTTACCATGAAGCTGGCCATGCGATTATTGGCTTAAAATATCCACACTCTGACATCGTACAAAAAATCACCATTATCCCACGCGGTAATACTGGTGGTCATGTCCGTATGACACCCGAAGAAGATCGTTTCTTGTTAACCAAGAAAGAACTCGAAGCAAGAATTGTTGGCTATTTAGGTGGCCGTTCTAGCGAAGAAACATTTTTTGATGACATTTCTTCTGGCGCTCAAAACGACATCGAAGTAGCGACGCAAATCGCTCGTATCATGGTGTGCGAACTTGGTATGTCACCACTTGGTCCAATTCAATACGAAAGAGATACAAGTAGCGTCTTTTTAGGAAGAGACTACACTTCTTCACAAAGAGCTTTCTCTTCTGAAACAGCCTTAAAGATTGATAACGAAGTGCGCAGCATTATTGAAAAAGCTCACCAAGAAGCATTGCGCGTAATTAAGGAACATAAAGACGATGTCGAACTATTAGCCAAAACCTTAATTGAATATGAACAAATCACGGCTGAAGAAATTGACTACTTATTAAAAAATCGTCATCTCAAGCGTAAAGAGAATAAAATCGAACCAGTCGTGGAACAAGCAGTGGAACCCGCTGCTCCAATAAAACCTGCTGGCGAAAAAATTTAATTAACAGGAAGGATAAATCCTTCCTTTTACTATGTGGAATTTAGGAAAGTTTGAAATTAAAGGCAAAGTAGTGCTTGCCCCAATGGCCGGAATCACTAGTGAGGGATATCGCAAATATCTCAATACTTTTGGGGTGGATTTCGCCGTAACAGAAATGGTTTCTGATATGGGTTTGATTTATGATAATGATGAAACCTTGTCTTATATCAAATACCAAAAAAGTGATGTATTAACTGGTGTACAACTATTTGGGTCAAAACCTGAGAACTTAGCAAAAGCTGCTTCTAAAGCTTTAACAATAAACCCTGATATTGATTTCTTTGATATCAATATGGGTTGTCCAGTACCTAAAGTAACTAAAACAGGCGCAGGCTCAGCATTAATGCTTAATCCAATAAACTGTGGAGAGATTATTCGCGCGATAAAAAATGTGACTGATAAACCAGTGACAGCAAAAATTCGATTAGGTTATAACGAAGTTAACTTTATGGAAGTCATTAATGAACTCGAAAAAGCAGGAGTGGATGCAATTGCTATTCATGCTAGAACAAGAAAAGAGTTATATGCTGGTGAGCCACACTACGACTTGATTAAAGACTTAAGAAATAAAATGTCGGTTCCTTTAATAGTGTCTGGCAACATCTATACACTTGATGATGCAATAAATGCGCTTAATATAACCGGTGCAGAAGCGGTCATGGTAGCGCGTGGAGGAATGGGTAATCCTTTTTTAATCAAACAAATTAAAACTTTTTATGAAACTGGGCAACGTTTGCCAAACCCTTCGTTTTTAGAACAAGTCACTTTCTGTTTAGCGCTTGCCAAAAGTTTGATTGAAGAAAAAGGTGAATTTGGTGCGATGCGCATTTATCGTGGAATTGCTCCTAAATTTTTTTCTGGCTTTGCCAATGCAAAAATTTTAAGAACGATTTTAGCTACTTCTTTAACTACCTATCAATCGCTCGTTAACATCTTGGAAGAGTTCAAAAATAATCTAATTTAAACGCTTTTGTGTCACTAATAACAATGGATTAAGCGCCTCTTTTTGCGCCATTTAATGATTTGACTTTTAAGAGTCAAAGACTTTGTCTATACTATTAACGGCACTATTTGAAAGGAGAAAGCTGTTTTTAACAGCGTACGACTATGAATATTAAAGAACTAAACGACCAAGAATTA
>JAAYCD010000075.1 GCA_012744375.1 Erysipelotrichaceae bacterium
CAAAAAGGCAGTTACTTGCGGGTCAAGAACCGCTCTTTCTTTTGATATTTCTTTGAATCTACGGATGTCTTTTACTGCATTATCAGAGGCTAACTCATCATCGATTTCTTTTAGCCTTTTTTCTGCGATTACAAGACGTTGATACATGATTTCTTCCATAATAGTCCCTCTAACCTAAAGTATTGTAGCATACATGACATTTCATAAAAAGAGTGAAATATTTGCATTAATAGTATATTAAGGTTTCATCATTTCTATCTTTTGTAGTATACTTTATTAGGGTGATTTTTGTGGCTTATAAAGCATTATATCGAACATATCGTCCGAGCAATTTTGACGAAGTTGCTGGACAAGAACATATCGTCAAAACATTGAAAAATGCTTTATCGACTAGCAAATTGGCACATGCTTATTTGTTTGCTGGTCCTAGAGGCACCGGTAAAACCACAATGGCAAAGATTTTAGCTAAAGCCTTGAACTGCGATGAAGGTTTTGGCCACATTTGTAATGAATGCAAAAACTGCCTTGCCATTAATGATGGTTCGCACCCAGATGTTCTTGAACTCGACGCCGCTTCCAATAATGGCGTGGATGAAATTAGAGAACTAATTGACAAAGTCAAATACGGAACTATTTTAGGCCGATACAAAGTATATATTATCGATGAAGTTCACATGCTTTCAACGGGAGCTTTTAATGCTTTGCTTAAAACATTAGAAGAACCGCCAGAACATGTCATTTTCATATTAGCAACCACCGAACCGCACAAGATTTTGCCAACAATTTTATCAAGATGCCAAAGATATGACTTTAATAAATTAAGTGATGCAGATATTCACGGTCGCTTAAAAGAAGTTTTAATGCACGAAGGTATTGCTTATAGTGAGGAAGCAGTCAAAATTATCGTTTCACTAGCAGATGGTGGTATGCGCGATGCTTTATCAATGCTCGATCAAGTGCTTGCCTATTCAAACAATCGTTTAGAAGTAAAGGACATTCTCGTCATTTTCGCTTTGGAATCAAAGGAAGAAAAAATCGCTTTATTAAATGCAATTATTGATAAGAATGTCGCTGATGTTTTAGAAAGAATTAATCGTTATGTCTCATTAGGAACTGATATTAAGCGGCTGACTGATGATTTATTAATTATATTAAAAGACATATTAATCTACCAATCCTCTAGAATGAGCAATTGTTTAGAAATACTTAATGAACAAGAAGCAAAAGCTTTCCTAAAAAATTTAACTATAGATGAAACGATGGCTATGATCGATGTCATTATGGATGCACAAAAAAATTACAAACTTGTTCCTTCTATTGTGCCATTATTCCAGGTAACTATCTTAAAGCTCGTAGCCAAAAGAAAAGGTGGAGAAGCAAAGCAAGTAGAGGCTCCATTTGAAGACGATGAACCAACCCCAATCTTTGCACCGCTTCCAGAAACATCCAAGCCACAACCAAAGATTGCCGAGTCTACGGAAGAAAAAACAGAGCCTCCGGTGGAGAAAGAGACTATTTCACTATTTGAGCAACCCGAAATTGAGGAATCTCAAATCGTTCTATCTAAAAATGTAATATCACTAAAAGGCACCATTAAGGGAGATTCGTTTTATATCGACGATGAGTTAATGATTAATGTTATGGTCACTTCGAAAAAAGAGATTAAAAATCAATTAATTGAAAACTGGTCCAACATCAAAAAACTTATTGCTCATCCGACACTAGGCAAAGCCGCAACTACATTAATTGATGGCCGTCCATTAGTGGCCTCTACCAAAGTATTGGTTATAGAATATCAATTCCAAAACATTGCTGAAAAAGCTAATCTTGTTGTTAATCAAGAAGATATACAAAACGTAATTCAAACAATCTTTAATAAAAAGATGTTTGTCTACGCTGTGTCGCGAAAAGATTCAGTCAGACTACAACAAAATTACATGAATAGACTTCAAGTCAATCGATTGCCAAAAGCTGTTGATGTAAAAATTGAATACGAAGGAGAATAATTGCACATGAACATCCAACAAATGATGATGCAGGCCCAAAAAATGCAAAGGGAATTAAAGAAGGCTTTGGGCGAGCTCACTGAAAAGGAATTTATTGTCACCAAAAGTGGCGCGGTTACAGTAACCGTTTTAGGTAATAAGACTGTTAAATCGGTAAGTGTTGACAAAGATGCTTTCGACGCCGAAAACAAAGAAATGGTCGAAGATTTAATTGCTCTAGCTATTAACGAAGCACTCGCCAAAGTTCAAGCGGAAGAAGAGGCAATTAATGAACGCATTACTGGCAAAGCAGGGGGATTGGGCTTTTAATGGAAAAACTAAAAGCGTTGATTAGGTTAGAAGAATCGCTAGCAAAATTGCCTAGCGTTGGCAAGCGCAGCGCCGAAAGAATGGCCTATGCTATGTTAAATATGGCTGAAGAGGATTTAAATGAATTTGCTGAAGCCATTAGTAACTTAAAAAACTCCATTAAAGTATGTCCAACTTGTGGCTTTTTAACCGAAACCGAACAATGTGTTATATGTTCTGATCACGAACGTGATACCGGCACTTTGATGATTGTTTCTTTCCCAAAAGACGTCATCGCTTTTGAAAATGCTGAATCTTATCACGGTTTATACCATGTTTTAAACGGCGTTATTTCTATAAGCAAAGGCGTTAGCATTAACGATTTAAACATGGATTCATTGCTCAAACGCTTAGATGCACACCACTTCAAAGAAGTGATTATCGCCACCCAACCAACCATTGAAGGCGAAACCACTGCTTTATATGTGGCGAAGACGATTGCTGGCAAAGTCGATGTAGTTACTCGTTTAGCCTATGGCTTACCTATGGGCGGAAACCTTGATTATACCGACGCATTAACCTTATCCAAAGCCGTCGAAGGACGTAGAAAATTGTAAAGTGAGGGCAAAAAAATGTTTATAACGATTGAAGGTCCAGAAGGTTCTGGCAAAACTACTGCTGTTGATTACGCAGTCAATAAACTATTAGAAATGAACTATCAAATTGTCCGCACTCGTGAGCCTGGCGGCACTCCAATAGCAGAGCAAATTCGCAACGTTATTCTTGATAAGAGCAATATTGCGATGGATAAAAGGACTGAGGCGCTTCTTTATGCTGCTTCTAGAAGACAACATCTCGTTGAGAAGATTTGGCCAGCATTGAAAGAAGGAAAAATCGTTATTTGTGATCGTTATTTAGATTCATCTTTGGCCTATCAAGGTGGTGCAAGAGAACTTGGAATCGATAACGTATTAAATGTTAATTTGTTTGCTACTGAGGGCACCTTCCCAGATTTAACTCTTTTGTTTGATCTTGACCCAGAAATCGGTTTAGAGCGCATTAAAGCAAACGCCGATCGCGAAGTTAATCGTTTAGATTTAGAGAAATTAGAGTTTCATAAAAAGGTAAGAAACACTTTCTTGGAATTAGCCAAACGCTATCCTGAACGTTATGTCATTATTGATGCTTCCAAAGATCGCTGGGCAGTAGCAGAGGCCACCTTAAATGCCATACTTGCCAGATTATGAAAGTTGAAAATTATTTAAAAAATTATCAGCCGGTGATTTATCAAACTTTTGTTAATTCTTTAACACTAAGTCATCTGAATCACGCCTATTTAATTGTCGGCCATAATGGCGCACCACTTTTAGAAGTGGCCAAGTATTTTGGAAAATCAATTCTTTGTGATAACCCTAGTCCTTTAGCTTGTGGCGAATGCATCTCTTGCTTAAGAGTGGAAGATGATAACTACCCAGATTTTTTACTTTTTGATGGTAGTAAAGCGACGATTAAAAAAGAAGCAGTTATCGCAATCGAAACTGCATTTGACAAAGAAGCATTTGAAAATAAGGGTATCCGTATATATATTTTGCATCTAATTGAAAACATGACAACGGAAGCTATTAATAGTATTTTAAAAATTCTTGAAGAGCCCGGAAAACAAATTTATGCTTTCTTAACCACCAACAATGAAAACAGTGTTCTCCCTACCATCATTTCCCGCTGTCAAGTCCTACATCTTAAACAAATTGACCGCACCATCGTGATGAATGAGGCTATTAATCTAGGTGTTGATGACAAGGATGCTGAGTTATTAGCTTGCTTTTTTAATGATGGCGAACTAATTAAAGACATTCTTGATAATCCTGATGAAAACTCTGCTTTCATGATAGCAAAATCTTGTTTTGAGTCGACGATGGAAGCAATTGCTAAAGGTTCAAACGATGACTTGACTTATTTTGCTCAAAGCCAAGTAGCCAATCAAATAAAAAACAAAGAAACGGCTCGTTATTTCATTAATATGTTGGTTGTGGCTTTTGAAGATTTAATAGCTATTACAAATGATAAACCACCATTCCTACAAACTTATGCTACAATATTACATCATCTCGTTAACAAACTTTATCATCTTGATGAAAGTTTGATCGAGTTGTTAAAATGTTCGACTGCGGTTAATGCTAATGTAAACATTGCTCTATTAATCGATCACATTTTTTACACAATCAAAAAAGAGGACTAATTATGCCTGAAACACAAGATAACAATACATTAAATCCAATTCCTAACGAATATACACACTTTGTCGGTGTAAAATTTAGTAGCACACCACGCTCCTATTTTTTCGGCACACAAAGTGATGATTATAAACTTGGCGAATTTGTCGTTGTTGAAACCGTTAGAGGTTTGGAGCTCGGCACCATCGCCATTGAACCAATCACCATTGAGAAATATAGTACTGGTTTATATTTAAAACCAATTATTCGCAAGGCAACCGATGTCGACATCAAATTATATGAGATTAACCAAAAAGATGCTGCGTTTGCCATGACCATATGTCAAACCGAAGTTAAAAAACTCAATCTAAACATGAATCTCATCTCTTGCGAATATACTTTAGACAAATCAAAAGTGCTGTTTTCTTATCTTGCTGATGACCGGGTTGATTTCCGTGAATTGCTCAAAGTTTTAGCGGGCAAGCTTCACACACGTATTGAACTTAGACAAATTGGTGCAAGAGACAAAGCCAAAATGATCGGTGGTCTCGGTGTCTGTGGTTTACCACTTTGTTGTTCGACTTTCTTAAACGAGTTTGATGGCATTTCCATAAATCGTGCCAAAAACCAAATGTTAGCTATAAATATTCCAAAATTAAGTGGGCAATGCGGCAAATTAATCTGTTGCTTAAAATATGAAGATGATGCTTATTCTGAAGAGAAAAAGGCGTTCCCTGAATTGGGTTCTCGCTTTTTTATCGACAAAGTCAGTTACACCGTCACTGGTACCAACATTCTTTCGCGCATGGTTAAAATCGAAAGTGATGATGCCGTGAAGTTCTTATCATTAGAAGAGTTTATGAAACAGACTAATTTCACCAAACGCCAAGATAAGAAAAATGACAAGAATTAAATCTTTTCGTACTGATGGTCCGCTCCTATACCTGATCGCTACCCCAATTGGTAACTTGCAGGAATTTTCTCCACGCGCTTTAGATATTTTAACTCAGGTTGACGTCGTGGCAGCCGAAGATACACGGAACGCTTCTTTTCTACTTAAAAATTTCGGTATTAAGAAAGAACTCTTTTCTTTAAGGGAACACAACGAAAAAGAAGGAAGCAAACACCTTGTCGAACTTCTAAAAAATGGCAAAAAGGTAGCCTATATGTCTGATGCTGGTTATCCTGGCATTAGTGATCCAGGTTATTTATTGGTCAATGAAGTTATCGCTAATGATATTCCTGTATCAACCGTGTCCGGAAGTTCGGCTTTCCTGAATGCCCTTGTCGCTTCTGGATTACAGACCAATCACTTCTTTTATTACGGATTTTTGTCCGCGAAAGATAGCGAGGCCGTGGGTGAAATTTCCAGCATAAAGAATTTGCCTTATACGGTCATCTTTTACGAAGCTCCACACCGCATTGGTCGCACTATAAAATTATTGTTCGAAATATTAGGAAATAGACGAATTTGTTTGGCTCGCGAATTAACGAAAATTAATGAAGAATATATTCGCGGAAATTTAGAAGAATTAGTTGAAATAGATGATGCAACAATTAAGGGAGAAATTGTCTTATTAATCGAGGGGAAAAAAGATGAAGTAATAATTGACGATGATAAAATTATTGAACGCGTTAATTATTTAATTTCCTTAGGACTAACAAAAAAAGACGCAATAAATGTAACTGCGGAAGAATTTTCCCTTAATAAAAATTATGTCAAAAAATTAGTATTATTTTAGCGCAATTATTGGGGTATTTTATGGAAATATTATTTGAAAAGGATCAACAAAAAAAACCTTCAATTAATGACAAAATTAAACAGTTATTTAAGAAGGTAAAAAACTATAGAATTTCAGATTCTGTTTATTACTTTTTTATCTTGCTTGCTATCAGTATTGGCTTCTATATGATTATGCTCGTTGAAAATAGTTTCTCGTTAGCGTATGGAGGCGACTACAGTGCACAATATATTCCCATGGGCTATCACATCTGGGATTACTATCACGAATGGATTCAAACTGGTCACTTTACTTTATTTGATACCGAGCTTTATTTAGGGGCTAACTCATTTGGTTCTAACGCTTATTACGGCTTATTTTCACCGTTTAATATTATCATTGTTCTTTTCCCTCGCATCATGGTGCCTCAGTCCGTAGCCATCGCTTCGATGATTAAAATAGCATGTGCGGGTTTGTTTTTTTCCATATATATGCGCCAAGCATTCAAAGTAAAAGATAACGTCGCGCAAATATGTGGTGCGGCCTATGCTTTTGCTGGTTGGGGTGCTTTCTACTTATGGTATAACAACTATCAAGATATTTTAGTGTTTTTCCCAATCGTTTTACTTGGTATAGAAAAAGTTTTACAAGAAGAAAAGCCATGGGTTTTAGCGGTTGGCGTTTGTTTCTTAGCAATATGTAACTACGTCTTAATGGTTCCTTACATCATTTGCGCTTTCTTTTATGCCGTTTTCCGTTTTTTCCAACGAGTCCCATTAAATAACGCCGTAACAAATATTAGAATGCTTGGCTGGGGCGTACTTGGCTTTACGCTAGGTATGTGCATGGGCTTGTTTGTCTTTGCACCCGCGTTTATGGCTACACTTACTTCGCCGAAACTAGACGATTACTCATATATCGGTGAATTAAAGAGTTATTTAATTGATAAAAAATATGGTGATTTTTTTGGGTTGCTTTTTTCTTGGGGTAGTGCGCCAGATCAACACGGTCGTATTTGGAAAGTGCGCCATTTATACCCAATCTTAGAATTTTTCTTCCCGGCAACTACTTGCCGTTCATTACCAACACTTGAAATTTATGGTTGGGACTTTGATGATATTGCCGTATCGCTATGGGTATACGTTCCATTTATCATGTTTTTGGTGCCAGCATTAATTCAATCCGGCAAAGAAAAGAAATGGTCCGTATATATAGGATTCGCACTTTTGGGAATAGCTTTATTTACCCCGGTGATGTATTTCTTAACTATGGGTTTCACTAACGCCTATGCTAGGTGGACATTATTTATTGCCACTTCGTTAATCGCCTACGTCGGCATTTATATCGACAAGATTCCTAACGTTGCCAAGTGGCACATGCACATAGGTTATTTGTTCGCGATAGCGGGCATTGTTACCGCTTGGATTCTCACCAATAAATTGGCCAAAACTGAGAATTTAACGCACAACGATTTCATTTATCGTTTCCAAGAAGGCGATATTGAATTTACCAACATCGCCTTCTCGTTAGAGCTTATTTATGTCACCGCTGTTTATTTCGTGCTCATGTTTTTATATAACAAAAAGTTTTTCCACAATATGATGTTTATTTTCATCGCTGCAGAAGCCGTTTGCATGGGCAACTTTGTTACATTGGGACATGGTTGGGATACTAGTTATAATAATGGCTATGCAAAAAACGAAAGATTAAGACAAGTGGTAAGTGCCATTCAAGGCAACGACCCTTCTTTTTATCGGATGTTTACGTCTTTAAACGATGCTTGGAGCATTAACAATAGCTTCATTGGTGGTTATAACTCACCAAACTTCTTCCATTCACTTTATAACTTTGAAATCGATGACTTCTCACTTTGGATGGGTATGAGAAGCGATAGAAAATCGGTTGCCGGTTCTTATCGTGGAAAATATCAAGACTTAGATAATTTGCTCGGAATAAAATACTATGTTATTTCACCTGAAAAAAGTCGCTATGCGGAAATTGAAGCAAATAATCCAGGCGGATTTACCGCAAACGTGCCATTTGATTTTACAAAAAGAGATGATTTAAGTAATGATGAATTTTTTGTCTATGAAAATCAAACAATGAATGGGTTCGGTTACGCTTATGACACCATCTATAACGGCAAGGTTTCTAATTATAGTCGCTTTGATGTTGATGTGGTAAAAAACGCTATTACCTTATCTGAAGTTGCGTTTGTTGGTGAAGAAGAGGGTCTTAATATCGCTCAACAATATCCAACTATCACATTATTAGACACTGAACCACAAAACACATCAATTAAACCATTAACAGTCAATATCGATTATGGTCAATATTTCTATGATGTTTCAAGCGTCGTTTCTGCGGCTAAATTTTACGATTTTAAGGATATCCCTAACATTCCAAATGTTTTCACACCGACGACTTTCAATAGCAATCGCGCAATGGATTACTGGGTTTTTTGGCAATCTAGTACATTTGGTCAACCACTCATTACCGCAAATTCGGCTTTCTATGTTAAAGCTCCTTTTTCAGGCTCACAGAAATACGATTTTTATTTCCTAGATGAGAATAACAAAATTTTCATGTTCGATGCTCACGATGATGATACGTCAGATAACACATCCTATATGCGTGGCTTCTACCCACGAAAAGACGTCTACAAAATTGCCGTTGTTGGAAAATACTACCAAAGTTATTTAGGTAGTTCTAGTTTAATTCTTTATAACGAAGATGCTATAAATTATGAAACACGTCGGACAGAAAGAAATGCTTATCCCCTCGAACAGGTGAAATATCAAACCGATAAATTCACATTCAAAACCAATTATACAAGCAACAAATTAGTCGTTTCGCACACCGCCTTTGATGTCGGTTGGAAAATAAAGGCGTTTAATGTTACGACTGGACAACCTGTAAACATCAAAGTAATCAAAGGCAATGGTGGTTTTGTTTCGTTTGTTGCTCCGGTGGGAGATATTTCCTACACCATGTATTATGAGACGCCTTATCTTGGCATATCATATTTAGTGACTGCGATATCCACCACTGCGTTTTTCACTTCTCTAATGGGCTATTATCTGTATTTAGAGAGTAAAAAGCGCCCACATTTAGATATGATTTATCGCGCTGACAATTAACAATTCATTTTTATTGCGTTTTGACCCTTACTCTTCTAAGATAGTAAGGGTTTTTTAGGAGGTCGTATTTATGAATATTCGTAATGTCGCCATCATCGCGCACGTTGACCACGGCAAAACCACTCTAGTTGATCAATTATTAAAATCTGCTGGCGCTTTTCGCGTGAACGAAGAAGTAAATGTTCGCGCTTTAGACAGTAACGACCTCGAAAGAGAAAGAGGTATTACTATCCTCGCCAAAACCACTTCAATCATTTATAAAGACACAAAAATCAATATTCTCGATACTCCAGGGCACGCCGATTTTGGTGGTGAAGTCGAACGCATTATGAACATGGTCGACGGATGTTTATTACTTGTTGATGCTTTCGAAGGGACAATGCCACAAACTCGCTTTGTCTTAAAGAAAGCTTTACAAGCCGGCATCAAACCAATTGTTATTATAAATAAAGTAGATCGCAACAACATTGATATTGAAGGCACTCTCGATGAAGTTTTGGAATTATTTATTGAACTAGGCGCTCCAGAACAATTTTTAGAATTCCCTGTTATTTATACTTCTGGTTTAAAAGGTACCAGTTCATTACAAGCAAATGTTAATACTCAAAAACCTGGTATGGATGCTGTTTTAGATACCATTATAAAAGAAATTCCTGCACCAAATGTAGATATCGACGCCCCACTTCAAATGCAAGTGGCTTTACTTGATTATAACGACTTTGTCGGTCGCATTGGCATTGGTACCATTAAAAAGGGCAAAATCCATGTTAACGATAATGTCACTGTTTCACGCAATAATGGCAGCACCGTGACTTTCCGCGTCATGAAATTGTTTGGTTATCAAGGTTTAAAACGCTTAGAAATTGAAGAAGCAGTCGCGGGAGAAATTGTCGCTGTAGCTGGTTTAACCGATATTAATGTCGGCGAAACTATTTGTAGCCCTCAACATGTTGTGCCTCTTCCTCCCATCAAGTTAGATGAGCCAACCTTGCAGATGACTTTTGGCACCAATTCTTCGCCACTTTCTGGAAAAGACGGCAAACTATTAACTGCAAGAAAAATTGAGGAAAGACTTTTCCGTGAAATGCAAAAGGACGTAGCCCTGAGAGTAGTAAGAATCCCAGAAAAAGAATCTTGGATTGTGTCAGGTAGGGGCGAATTACACTTATCCATTTTAATTGAAAATATGCGCCGCGAAGGCTTTGAATTAGAGGTCAGCAAACCGCAAGTAATTATTAAAGAAATTGATGGGGTAAAACACGAGCCATATGAAGATTTATTAATCGACGTACCTAACGAATTTGTCGGCGATATTATGACATCTTTGGGTGTTAGATCAGCAGAATTAATTAATATGGATGCAAGAGACACCACGACAATTCTTACATATGTAATTCCTTCTCGTGGATTACTTGGTTTTATGACCAACTTTATGACATTAACAAAGGGTTATGGCATCATTTCTCACACTTACAAAGAATATCGCCCCACTTCAAGCAATACTGGTTTAGGCGAACGATTGGTTGGTGTGTTGGTTGCCACCGAAGGTGGTCAAGCCACACCTTACGCGATTGAACATGTTGAAGAAAGAGGGACGATGTTTATCGAACCAGGCACTGAAGTTTATGAGGGGATGATTGTTGGTGAAAATCGCTACGATTTTGATCTAGCCGTCAATGTGGTATTAAAGAAAGCATTAACTAACATGAGAAGCGCTGGTAAAGACAATACAGTTGTATTAAAAACACCTCGTAGAATGTCTCTTGAGGCGTGTTTAGATTATATCAATACTGATGAACTCGTGGAAATTACTCCACTCACCTATAGAATGCGTAAGAAGATTTTAAATACTGCCGAACGCAAGAAATTTGACTCTAGAGCGCGCAAGGGTGATTTATAAATCTTTTTTATCGGGATTAGGAGCTTCTTTCGGAGCTTCTTTTTTTGTTTCTGTTTCTTCGACATAACGGATACCTATGGTATTCTCGACTGGCAATGAAAATGCCACACAATTACCTGGTTTACCATTAGCTACCGAAGAATAGATACCATTCAAGACTTTATCTCTAATTCTTGATGGCACAACAATTAAAACCATTTCTTTATCAGGAGTGACATAAACACCATATTTTTTTTCTATTTCTGGTGTGGTTGTGCCACGAGCGTGAGTAATTGTCCCGCCGCGCGCACCATTAATTTTAGCGGCATCCATGACCGCTTCGGCAAAACCGACATTGCATATTGCAATAATTAGTTCCATTTTCGCCATATTTTACCTCCTAAAACTGTGCGAGGAATTGATACATTTTCACGCCCGCTAAGCCAATTAGCGCAATTGAGAAGCCAATCCCTCGACTTTTTTTATTTGCGGTATAGTAAGCCTCTAATTCGGTGGTGGCTTTTTGTAAATCTTCACCCTTAATTAAAGAGAAAACGATTTCTTTTCTGCTGTCTTCAATGCCCATAATTTCGAGCACATGTCTTGAAGCTGTTCCTTTGCCCATTTGCACAAATTGAAGAGAAGAGCCTGCACTTTTGAATATTTCCACCACTTCTTCGCCATCCCCGTAATCTACAACGGCTATATAGACATATAGTGACTTAATTTCGTGTGTTTTATCAAAAGGTTGCTTTTTAACGGCGGTTTTTGCTTTTTTATTTTGACCTAATTTTTTTTCAACTGCCATAATTACACCCCCTTATTAAAATGGATAATTTGGACATCATCGTGTTCAATAATGGCTTTGCGAGCCATGGCCAAACGATGATATTGTTTGACTTCAACAACGATACCCAGCAGTTGAATAGAGATAACTGGCATTAAGGTGATCAACGCAACAGCACCGAACGCTTGCCCATAGAAACTGACATGATACGCACTATCTAGACTGAGTTTATCGCTGGAAATTATAGAATATAGACCAATGATTAAAGGCATAATAAATGACACTGACATTGGACCAGCAGCCGTACTGCCTGAGTCAATGGCAATAGCGGCAAATATATCGGGTGAAAAAAGCATTAATGTTAAAGAAATTATATAACCAGGAACCAGATAGTATAAAATTGAAAAATCATATATCGAACGAATAGCGGCGAGCATAATAGCAGAACCAACCGCCAAAGAAAGCGCGATTAAAACAGTGCTTTTTTTAATTTGTCCCGATGAAATATTTTCGACTTGTGCGGTTAAGACATGGACTGCAGGTTCACAAAGAATTGTAACTAGACCAATTGTAAAAGCCACCAATATGACAATCCATTGGTCGCTTTGCCAAAATCCACCAAGTGATTGTCCAACCATACCACCTATCGGTCCCATAATTGCGTTTGCAGAAGCCAAGAAAAACGACAGACCAACAAAACAAAAGCCGAACCCCACTAATAAAGATAACATTTTCGAAATTGGTAATTTAATAAAAATTAACTCGTAAACAAAGAAAACAATAAGTATTGGCGAAATGGCAATCAACACTTCAATCATCGATCCTAATTGACCGTTATTAGGAATCATAGCCGTGAATAAACGTCCTAAAAAATTGTTACCAAACGGAGTGGGTGCTTCATAAATGAACTCAGGAACATTTGATTGAATTAAAACGCAAACAGCCATTGCAATGACTGGTCCAATAGCAACCAACCCTGCAAGACCAAAACTATCGCTATTTGCTGTTTTTCCACCACGGACAACGGCGACACCAAGGCCAAGAGATAAAACAAATGGAACTGTTGCTGAACCAGTAGTAACACCACCGCTATCAAAGATAAATGGTAACATTTCTGCTCTTTCTGGATCTAGTGCGATGAGGCAAACCAATAAAAATGTAATGAGGTAGAAAAACATGACCCACAATTTAAGTGGTTTATGCAAAATAATTCTCAATATACCAATAACAACAAATGCACCAACACCAATAGCAATACTGCCAATTAAAATAATGGTATTTAATACTTCGTTATTAGGAACAATCGTTACTTGTTTCGAAACGATAAGAAGCGATGGTTCGGCGCAGGTGATAAGTACTCCAAGCGCAAATGAAAATATTATGATAACAAAAAGTTGCTTTTGACGAGATAAGGAACTACCCATATATTCGCCGACTTTTGTTAATCCAGCAGAAGCTCCGATTTGAAATAAAGCTAAACCCAAAATCAAAGCCACTCCACCAAACAGCAACATTACATAGTCATTAGTGCCAAAATTAAGTATAGGCGTCCAAGATAAAATACAAACCAGTAGGATAATTGGTCCAATCGATAATAATGATGTAAACAATGCATCAAAATAGCGGTTTTTCATATAAAGACATTTTACACAAAAATCGCGTGTATTCAAACCTCATAACGCAAAATAGTAGTCGCTTGACACTATTTTTTTTCGTTTTTTTCAATCAAAGTTAAAAATTCTTTCGGCATTGGGGTCGAGAACGACATTTTTTTGCCTGTAATTGGATGGATGAATTCCAAAGCATAGGCATGCAATCCGAGACGTCCAATAGGATTAGGGGGTTTTCCATATTTATCATCGCCGATGACAAAATGACCACTTTCGCCTAAATGCACACGAATTTGATTTTTTCTTCCCGTATCAATATTAACGTCTAATAGTGAAAAAACGCCGTTAGTTTTAATTACTTTATAATGGGTAATGGCCAGCTGCCCGTCACCAGGTTTTTTAGAAGAGTACATTAAATTTTGACTATTTTTCTTTAAATACGTCTTAAACGTGCCTTCAGGCTTGTCCATTACTCCTTCAACAACGGCAAAATAACCACGTTTAGTGACAATTTCATTCCATTTTTCTTGTAACGCCTGCTGTATTTTTACATTTTTTGCAACCATTAATACACCAGAGGTATCTTCATCGAGACGATGGACCACGAAAATGCGATTGTGTTTGTCTTTTTGCTGCACATAATCTGAAAGCATTCTATAGGCAGTAGAACTCTTCTCATTGTCTGAAGCAATTGATAAAAGTCCACTTGGTTTATTTATTACAATTAGATCATCATCTTCGTAAATAATCGGTAAATTACTTCTAGTTTTTCTTTTAATTGCACTAGTAGTAATTATTACCGTATCCCCGGGATATAATTTGAAGTTAAATTGTGTCACGGGTGCCCCATCTACCGATACTCGATGTGAAGAAAGTAGAGATTTAACCGAGTTACGAGATTGGCTTTTAAATTGTTCCAAAAGAAATAATAAAAGTTCATTTTCATCAGTCACTTTAAATTCTTTTAAATTGCGATAATTTTTTTTGCGAGGAGCTTGTTTAACATTACTTTTATTTTTGTTTTTATTTAATTTTTTATTCGGAATCTTTTTCATAGCGCTATTATTATACACGCGAGAAAATTAAAAGACACCTAAATAGATGCCTTGTTATTTATAATTATTGATTATTTACTTTTGGTTCACCTTCAAAGCGAGTAACTTCTTTGCCGCGACAAAATATACCTAAAACACCTGGTCCACAAGTAGTACCAACGATAGGTCCAATCCAAAGAATGTGAGCAGGAATTTTAAGTTCTTCTTCGACGCGTTTTTTAAGCATTTCAGCGCGATCAAACGCACGGCCATGACCGATATAGATTTCTTTGGTTTCGCCTTCCACATATGCGTTTTTAACACCTTCAAATAATTCGTTTAAAGAAGCCTTGGTGCCCTTTACTTTGTTAATTGTATAATTATTACCTTTTCTATCGCTGATAAAAATTGGTTTAACAGACATGATATTGCCTAAGAAAGCAGCCAAACCTTTAATGCGCCCAGAAGCGCGTAAATAGGTTAAAGTATCAACTGTTGCAAATTGATTGTAAAGGAGGCGATTATCTAAAACCCATTTCTCTAATTGCTCGATCGAAAAACCCTCGTCTTGTTTCTTTTTGGCATCCAAAACCAACATGCCTAAGGTCACACTAGCAGTTAAAGAATCTACGCCAATCATCTTACGTTCTGGATATTGTTCAAGCAATTGTCTTTTGGCAAGTTCAAACAAATTCATCGAACCTGTTAATGCGCTTGAACAACCAATATAAATGATGTCTATGCCTTTTTCGAAGTATGGAGTAACTCTATCAATCACTTCTTGCATGGAAACTTGGGTAGTTTTAATCTTTTTACCTTGCTCTAACCAGCCATAAAATTGATCAGGAGCATAATCTACCCAGTCCAAATCGGCGCGATATTCAACACCGTCGACCACTAGACCAAAGTAAAAATACTCCAAATTATGGGCTTTGCGAATTTCTGTGCTTAAATCACAGCTTGAATCAGTAAAGATTTGATATTTCGCCATATAGGTACCTCTATGAGTGTATTCTTACAAAAATATGGGTTAATGACTAGCATTTAATGAATAATTATTGTGACAAGATGTTGCTATTGTCACTTTTTATTATATAAAAACGATTGGCATTAATTATGCGCCATCAATATGGTCGTCGCAAATATTTTTATCGCTGTCACGCTTACTATTACGCTCGCGTTCTTTGAACATTTCAATATCTTCACCGCCATAATATCGTTGTCTCTGGCGTTTTCGTCTTTTATTTTCTTCCATATATTCACTCAAAAAAGGGCCTATTTAGCGTTTAAATAATTTATTAATTTTTCGATTAAGTGGGTTAAGTCTTGGGTAAACTTTTTTATATAGTTCTTTGAAGATTTGGTTGTATCTTGCGTGATTTTGCATGTTCGGTTTAAAAATTTTAGATACTTTGACCATGCTGTCAACTGCATCATATACATTTTCAAATTCTTTAATAGCTGCGAAAATGGCCACGGCCGCACCAAGTGAAGTAGATTCGCTAGTCTGAATTCTTGAAATTTCCCTACCAAAAATATCTGCGGTAATTTGACAAATCTTATCGCTTAGCGAACCGCCACCAGAAATTCTCATGATTTTTACTTTTTGCTTTTGTGAGCGCTCAATTCCCTCTAAACCCTCTCTTAATTCAAAAGCAATGCCTTCGACAATTGCGCGATAAATATGCTTTCTAGTATGAACACTAGAAAAACCAACAATCGCCCCTTTCCCTAATGGGCGTGCTACACCAGGACCCCAATATGGTTGCAAAATCAAGCCATCTGAGCCTGGAGGAACATCGTCAAGCCATTCGTTGAGAACGGCTTCGGTTGGAACTTTCTTTAAACTTGATTCTTTTTCAATTTCGGATGCAAATTCGTTTGCAAACCATCTTAGCATCCAATAGCCACGATAAATTTGGACATCAAGACTATATAAACCTGGAACTGCGCCGGCATAGGCTGGTAAAAATTTCTCTGGCTCATGATAAACAGGATTGCTTACTTCAATGGAACAGGCTGTGCCATATGAAATCGCGGCCATGTTTGGGGTTAAGCAACCCAAACCAATGGTTTCGCAACCTTTATCACTACCAGTAGCAATTAATTTTAATCCTTTTGGCAAGCCTAGTTGATCAGCAACAGAATCAAGCAACACGCCAATCTCACCACCGGAAGGCACTATTTTTGGCAGCATACGGTTGGGAATTCCAAAAATGCGACCTTTCATCGCTCCTTCTTTATACCATTGTGATTTTTTAAAGTGAATTGGAAAATGACCAGTCAAACCACCAGGAGAATCGGCGAGCTCGCCAGTTAAACGATAATTAATATAAGTAGATATATTCACATATTTTTCGGTCTTTGCCCAGATTTCAGGTTCATTTTCTTTAACCCAATGAGCAGGCGTACGAGTACGATTCATGTTAATAGTATCCATCATACCAACAATTTTGAATGCGATTCGATGTAACAAAGGGAGTTTTTCTCTAGCTTTTGCCAAGCGTTGGTCAAGCCATAAGATCACCGGTCTTAAAGGTTTGTTGTTTTCATCAAGCAAAACTGCCGAGTCACGAAAAGTTGTTACTGTCATCGCCACAACATCTTTTAGCTTGTCTTTGGCTTCTTTAACCATTTTTTTAATGCATGCAATTAAATTATCCCAATAAAAGTCAGCGTATTGTTCGGCATAACCTTTTTTGGGAGAAAAATATAAGGGCTCGTATATTTTTTTGGATAAATAGACGATTTCACCTTGTTTATTAATTAAAGTTGTTCTTACGGATTGAGTACCGAAATCTAAAGTAAGCACTAAAGGATTTTGACTCATAAATTAACCACCACCATACTGAAAATGTATGTCTATAGTTTATACCAAAAACGCTTAAGCGCCACTTTTTTTAGAAAAAGTAGAAAAAGAAGGCTTATTGTTTGTAATTTCGCGCATGTGTGCTAATATTTAAGCGCTGTGAGCACGTCTCACAAATAGGCCTGCAAGGAGGTTTTTATGGCAGAAAAAAAATATGTATATGCTTTCGATGAAGCTTATGGTCTAGGAAAAGAATTACTAGGTGGAAAAGGTGCTGGTTTAGCAGAAATGGTCCACATTGGTGTTCCTGTTCCAGAAGGTTTCACAATCTCGACAGAAGCTTGCACACTTTATTATGAAAGTGGCAAAAAACTCCCCGATTTTCTCATTCATCAAATTTTTGCAAATATTAACAAAATTGAAAAACAAACTGGCAAAAATTTTGGTGGAGATAAAAATCCATTATTAGTCTCTGTCCGTTCTGGCGCTAGAGTTAGTATGCCTGGTATGATGGACACAATCTTAAACTTAGGTTTAAATGACATTACCGCTAACGCTTTAGCTAAAGAAACCGGCAACGAACGTTTCGCTTTAGATAGCTATCGTCGTTTCATTTTAATGTTCACCAACATCGCCAAAGGTCATCCAAGAGATGCCATGGACAAGATGCTTGAACAATTAAAAAAAGATAATGGTTATAAATTAGATACCGAAGTGACTACCGAACAATTGAGAGACTTAGTCGCTCGTTACAAAGATTATTACAAAAAAATCTTTGGTGAAGAATTCCCAACCGATCCAAAAGTTCAATTATTAGAAGCTGTTGCAGCAGTTTTCAGAAGTTGGGACAACGAAAGAGCTAACGTCTATCGTATGATGAACAATATTCCATATTCATGGGGCACCGCTGTTAACGTCCAATCAATGGTGTTTGGTAACAAAGGTGAAACTTCTGGTACAGGTGTTGCCTTTTCACGTAACCCAGGTACAGGCGAAAGAGTTATCTCAGCTGAGTATTTACCAAATGCTCAAGGCGAAGACGTCGTCGCCGGTATCCGCACTCCTCTGCACATTGAAGAATTAAATACTCGTATGCCAAAGGTTTACGAACAATTTGTCAAAACCATTCATTTAATGGAAGAACACTATCGCGATATGCAAGATATGGAATTCACCGTCGAAGACGAAAAACTCTATTTCTTACAAACTCGTAATGGTAAAAGAACTCCAGCAGCCGCATTAAAAATAGCATGTGATTTAGTCGATGAAGGCTTAATCAATGAAAAAGAAGCTGTTCTCCGCATCGATCCAGTCAGCTTTGATAAATTACTTTTACCAGGATTTGATAAAGATACATTAGCTAAGCTCGAACCTATCGCCGTTGGTTTACCAGCCGGCCCAGGTGCCGCTACAGGCAAACTTGCATTTACCGCTGAAGAAGCTGAAAAACGCCATTTAGCTGGCGAAAAAGTTATCCTTGTCAGATCCGAAACTTCTCCAGAAGATATCGTCGGTATGGTCGCAGCCCAAGGTATTCTTACCACTCGTGGTGGCATGACTTCTCACGCCGCTGTGGTTGCCCGTGGTATGGGCAAATGCTGCGTCTGTGGTTGCTCCACTGCCGTTATTGACGAAGAAGAACGCACCTTAACTGTTGGTGGCAAAGTTTATGGTGAAAATGATGTCATTTCTTTAGACGGCAGCACCGGAAAAATTTATGAAGGTGCCATTAAAACAGTGGAACCAGACTTAACATCTGGTTACTTTGGCCGTTTAATGGGTTGGGTTGATCAATATAGAGTCTTAAAAGTTAGAACAAACGCCGACACACCAAGAGATGCCAAACAAGCCAAGGAATTTGGTGCCGAAGGTATTGGCTTATGCCGTACTGAACACATGTTCTTTGCTAAAGATAGAATCTTCTCAATGAGAAAAATGATTCTTGCTCAAACAACTGAAGCTCGTGAAAAAGCCTTAGCTGAAATTCTTCCTATGCAACAAGCTGACTTTGAAGCTTTATATGAAACCACCGCTCCTTATAGTGTAACTGTGCGTTTATTAGACCCACCATTACACGAATTCTTACCACAAGAAGAAGGCGCGATTGAAGAATTAGCAAAAGCTCTCGGTATTACTGCTGAAGCAATTCACGATCGCATTGAAGAACTCCACGAAGCGAACCCAATGATGGGTCACCGTGGTTGTCGTTTAGCTGTCACATATCCAGAAATTTGCAAAATGCAAACTACTGCGATTATCCAAGCAGCTATCAATGTTACCAAGAAACTTGGTATCCATGTCAAACCAGAAATCATGGTGCCACTAATTTTAGAAGAAAAAGAGCTCAAATTTGTTAAGAACATCATCGTTGAAACTGCCGATAAGCTCATCAAAGATGCTGGCTTAGAAATGGAATACGAAGTTGGTACAATGATTGAAATTCCACGTGCTGCTTTATTAGCCGACGAAATTGCTAAACATGCCCAATTCTTCTCATTCGGTACTAACGATTTAACACAAATGACCTTCGGTTTCTCTCGTGATGATGCTGGTGTGTTCTTACCTGATTATTACAAGACTAAAATTTTCGAAGAAGATCCATTCAAGACCTTAGATCAAAATGGCGTTGGCAAATTAGTGAAATTAGCCGTTGATTTAGGTCGCTCTGCCAGACCAGATCTCCACATTGGTGTATGTGGTGAAACCGGTGGTGACGCTAAGTCCATCGAATTCTATCACAAAGTCGGTTTAGACTATGTTTCCTGCTCACCATTCCGTGTGCCTGTTGCTAGATTAGCATCCGCCCAAGCCAACATTAAAAATCCTAGAGAATAAACTCTTTCAGATTAATA
The DNA here is from genome assembly GCA_012744375.1 of Erysipelotrichaceae bacterium. Taxonomy (GTDB): domain Bacteria; phylum Bacillota_I; class Bacilli_A; order RFN20; family CAG-826; genus RUG14515. Next base: position 20,340 of record JAAYCD010000075.1, read on the forward strand.
AAAAGTTCATCGCTTCGTGTGATGAACTTTTTTAATTATTAGGTTAATTTCACTTATGTGATTTTTTATGCTTTTGTAGCGGCTTTGTTTTCAGCTTTTGCAAGTTTCTTATATTTCTTACCTTCTTTTAAGAAATGACTTAAACCTTTGAATAGGCGGCCATTAAAAATCATGATTAAGCCATCTAATTGACTCATTCTAGTGCCACCACTACTGAAACGAGCAATGCCCCGCATTGGTTGATGAACAACACCCATGATTAAAGTATTAGCTAATTCACGATTACCAAACTTAATTAAAACTCTGGTAAACCATGGCAATGCTTTACCGACTAGACGTCCGACCCATCCTGGGGCGTATCTTAATTCCTTAATCGTAGTATTATAATCTACTTTTAAACGATTTTTCTTATAGAATGGCAAGGAACCATCAGGAATTTTATGACCTAATAAAACCTCAAATTCTTCAGCAGGAATATTTCTTAAATTACCTTCAACATAATGTGGCAACTGTTTTAAATTGTATGGAGCGCTGGATTTAACACCTTCTTTTTCAAGCTTACCAGTCAACAATATATCAGCGCTAGAAGCACCAACATAAATGTCGTAAACGCCCTTTTCAACCTCCCACTTATTAGTCAAAACATTGAAATATCTAAATGTTTTATCATCGAATGGAATGGTAACAGTTTTAGTTTCGCCAGGTTTTAGATCGACTTTCACAAAGCCTTTTAACTCTTTTACTGGTCTAATAACTTTGCTTTTCTTAAGTCCAACATAAAGTTGAGCCACTTCTTTACCGGTTGTTTTTCCAGTGTTTTGAATATCGAAAGTCACACCTTCTTCAGTGATAACTAAATTGCTATAAGCAAAGGTTGTGTAGGATAAACCAAAACCGAATGGGAAACATACTGGAACTTTGGCTTTTTCAAAATAACGATAACCAACTCCATATGCTTCACGATATTCAATGGTTCTAGTTTTGCTTGGGAAGTTGTCACTAGTAGCAACATCTTCATATTTAACAGGAATGGTTTCGGTTAATTTGCCAGAAGGATTAACGTCACCTACCAAAATGTCGAGCATAGCCGCTGCGCCTGCTTGACCGTTTAAATAGCCGTGTAAAATTGCATCCGCGTCGGTCGCAAAAGGCATTTCAATTGCACTACCACACGAAAGAACGACAACAACTTTCTTGCCTAAAACTTTGATGTCCTTCAATAGTTCAAGTTGATTATCTTTTAATTTTAAGTCCGTTCTATCTAAACCTTCTGCTTCAGTAACTTCGTCTAAACCGAGATATAAAACGACTACTTCCGCTTTCTTAGCAAGAGCAATGGCTTCTTTATATAATTTTTTATTCCTTTTACCAAATCTATTAAATCCCCGAGCACAGCCAACTAAGTCGATTTTGTAATTGCAAATAATGCCGATTGTGGCATCAAGTCTAGTCGGATTAACAATTGAACTGCCTGCACCTTGATAACGAGGATTATATAAGAAATCACCGATAAAAGCAGTTTTCTTAGTGCTATCTAATGGTAAGACGCCATTGTTTTTGAGTAAAACTGCGCTTTCTTGTGCGCATTTACGAGCAAACAAATGGTGTTCGTCTTCGTTAAATTTGGCGAGGGCTTTTTTCACGCCGTTTTCTGTGGTATCAAAAATAAGGTCAAGCATTGTATCGACATTATCGTTTAATATTTCTTCATCCAATTCGCCCTTTTCGATTGCTTTTATAATTTCTTCTGGACGATCTGGAGTGCCGGGCATCTCTAATTGGTTGAAACATTTCAAAGATTCAACAGAATCATTATTGCCACCCCAGTCAGTAACAAGCATCCCTTTAAAGCCCCACTCTTCTCTTAAAATATCGACCAAAAGGTGCTTATTTTCGTTAGCGTAGGTACCATTGATTAAGTTATAAGAAGACATGACACTTTTGGCTTGACCTTCTTTAACAGCAATTTCAAAGCCAGTGAGATACAATTCTCTATAAGTTCTTTCATCGACAATACTGTCGAGAGTCATACGATTTTCTTCTTGGTTATTGCATGCAAAATGCTTGATACAAGCGGAAATACCATTTTCTTGAATGCCTCTTACATAACTTGCAGCCATTTTGCCTGATAAATATGGATCTTCAGAAAAATACTCAAAGTTACGACCACAAAGTGGATTTCTTTTTAAGTTCAGACCAGGTCCTAGCAAGACATTGACCTTTTGTACAGCGGCTTCTTTACCCAACAAATAGCCAAGCTTTTCGCCGAGCTGTTCATCCCAAGAATTGGCCATCGTTACAGCGGTTGGATAACAAGTGGCAGGGATTGAGGCATTTAAGCCGAGATGATCAGCCGCAGCAGCTTGCCTTCTCACTCCGTGAGGTCCGTCGGCTAAAAACATACTAGGAATAGATAAGCGGTCAATGTTTTTGGACTGCCAAAAATCTTTGCCGCTAGTAAGACTCGCTTTTTCTTTTAGAGTCATTTGGTTAATCAAATCTTGATACTTTCTATGCATAAAAATCTCCTTGGTTGCACTTTGTTTTCACATAATAAAAATTATTTTAAACAATTAAGGCAGAATCTAAACTAATCTTACAATAACACACTTACAAAGTGTTTTCTAAATGAATAAGTTGACAAAAATGCAACATAAATTGTAATAAATGCAACAAAAAAGGCTTGCCGAAAGCGGCAAGCCACTAGGAGAACTATTAGGGTTAATTAAGTGCTTTGACTAATAGTTCGTTAATTTTTTGGACGAAAACTTGTTTGTTAGTAATGTCCCGTCCTTCGAGTAGCATAGCTTCTTCGTAAAGAATTGAAGCATATGCTTTTACTAAATCATCGTTGTTTTGGATAGCGGAAAATGCCTTAAACAGTGGGTGTTCTGGGTTAAGTTCTAAAACTTTTTGAGCTTTGACACTTTCTTCCATTCCAGGCTGTTCATTCAAAGTTTTTTCCATTTCTAAAGATAAGCCGGCTTTTGTAGAGAAACAAACTGGTGCGTCGACGAGTTTTGTGGAAATAACAACGTCACTCACTTCTTCAGACAAAGATTCTTTCAAAGTATCAAGCAGACGTTTGTTGTCTGTGGCTAATTTTTCCACCTTCTCTTTGTCTTCCTTACTTAATTCGGTCGCGGTTTCGTCACTGATGGACTTAAATTCGACCTTGTCATAGTCATGGAGCATCAACAAAGCAAATTCGTCGATTTTTTGATCAAGCATCAAGACATCAATGCCTTCTTTTTTGAATTTTTCCATTTGCGGTAGTAACTTGATCGCATCTAGATTCTCTCCAGAAGCATAATAGATGTATTTTTGGTCTTTGACCATTTTATCTTTATAGTCACTTAACGAGATAAATTTATCGTCGTTATTTACTGAGCGAAAGATTAGTAAATCTTGCAAGAGATCCTTTTTACTTCCATATGTAGAATATAGTCCGTACTTCAGATGCTCACCAAAATTTTTCCAAAAACCAGTGTATTTTTCAAAGTCGGTTTTTTTGATTTCCTTTAATTTATCAAGAATTTTCTTCTCAACATTTTCACTAATCTTCTTCAAGATTGGTGATTGTTGCAACATTTCGCGTGAAATGTTAAGCGAGAAATCTGCACTATCAACCAAGCCCTTCACAAACTTTAAGTAATCCGGTACTAACTCAGCGCATTTATCTTTAATAAATATACCCTTGCTATAAAGCTGCAAACCCTTTTCATAGGAATCGCTATATAAGTTATATGGTGTATGGCTTGGAACAAAAAGCAAGGCGTCATAAGTTATTTTTCCATCCACCCTTACAAACAAAGAGGTGAAAGGATCTTGATAATCATAGAACTTATCTTTATAGAAGTTATCAAGTTCTTCGTTTGTAACTTCTTTTTTATTCTTTTTCCAAAGCGGAATCATGGAGTTAAGAGTTTCCATGATTTCACTTTCGATAAATTTGCCTTCGTTAGGTTTGCCATCTGCATCTTTTTCTTGTTCTTTTTTCTTGGTCAACATCTTGATGGGATAGCGAATATAATCGCTATATTTTTTGACTAGATTTTTGATGCGATATTCTTCTAAGAAACCATCATAATCTTCTTCTTTGCTTGATTTTTTTAAATAGATAGTAATCTCAGTACCAACATCATCCTTTTTAGCGTTTTCAATGGAATAAGAATCTTGACCATCAGAAACAAATAAATAAGCTTCATCATCTATGGTTTTTGTTAACACTTCGACTTTTGAAGCAACCATAAATGCGCTATAAAAGCCGACGCCAAATTGGCCAATAATGTTTAAATCTTGCTTTTCTTTGGCTTCCTTTAAGCGACTAGCAAAATCTTTGCTACCACTTTTTGCAATCGTTCCTAAGTTTTCAATTAGGTCGTTTTTGCTCATGCCAATACCGTTATCAATTATGGTAATTGTGCGTTTCTTTTTGTCGACTTTAAGTTCAATCTCAAAGTCATTTAAAGGAATGGCGCCACCGCTGGTCAGCGCTTTGTAGCGATACTTGTCGATGGCGTCACTCGCATTACTAATTAACTCTCGCAAAAAGATTTCCTTATTGCTATAAATAGAGTTAATCATTAAATTTAATAATTCTTTTGATTCAGTTTGAAATTCTTTTACTTCTTTCATAATGATGCCTCATTAATCGATAGTGACAAGATATTCCTTTTCTTTTTCTTTATCATCAACTTTCTTGATGTTTACAGTTAAGACTCCGTCTTTTAAGGATGCATTAACATCTTCGAGTTTCACATAATCGCCGACATAATAAGAACGAGAGAATTCACCATAACGTCTTTCGCGGTGTAAGTATTTTTTGTTTTCCTCTTTCTCCTCGTTATAAGTGGCACCGATAGTTAAATAGCCTTCTTTAAGAGTAATCTTGACATCCTCTTTTTTAATTTTAGGTAATTCGATTTCTAATTCATAAGAGTCATCAAGCTCTTTAATGTCGGTTTTCATCATGTGTGGGGCCTTGCAATTGCTAGCCTTAAGGAAAAATTTGTCGATATTATCGAAAAATGGATCAAATGTAGTAATATAGTTTCTCATAATTTGTACCTCCTGTATTACATTTTTAGCACTCGTTGATAACTTCTGCTAACACCTACATTATAAACATTATTAGCAGTGTGTCAATAGGAGTGCTAAATTTTTTGTGCATCTTTTTTTCTAAATAAATTTTATTTATTTAGTTTTTTTAAAATGTCATCCATTTCCGCGGGTAAAGGTGAAGAAAACTCACGGTTTTTGAGGTATGAAAA
>JAAYCD010000112.1 GCA_012744375.1 Erysipelotrichaceae bacterium
ACGTTAGTAAATTCAAGTTGTTGAATAATGAGATTTTCAATGTTTTCTTCGCCACGCTCAACAGTAATTAATATTTCGCCGCAGCGGAATTCATCTCTAAGTCTAAGCGCGTCAGTAACGGAAACAATTGCGTCTAAATAGTAAGCTTTTGGTTTGCCTTGGCGAACAAATTCATCTTCCATATAGGTGATTGTTTGCGCAATTGGTACAGGTTCGCAAATGCCTGAAGCTTCGATTAAGATGTGATCGAACTTTCCAGTAGCAACGAGTTCATCGAGTTGATCAATTAAGTCTTGTTTTAACGTGCAGCAAATGCAGCCGTTAGATAAGGCGACCAAGTTTTCATCTTTGCCACTTACTACGCCTTCATTAGCGATTAAATCTGCGTCAATATTGACTTCACCGATATCATTAACAATAACGGCCATTTTGTGATTGTTGGTGTTTCTTAAAATATGATTAATGAGTGTGGTTTTACCACTCCCAAGATAACCAGTAATTAATGTGATTGGAATTCCTTTTTTATTTTCCATAGTTTTTTCCTCACTTTTTCTGCTACATTGTAGCACAAAAATACTCTCAAGATAATTTAATGCATTTTTTCCTTTTTGTTCATGCGCTATATAATAAAAAGTGCTTACCATATTAACAAATGTGCGCCTATAATATAATGTCTTTAAGGAAGAAATTTATGAAAGTTGAATTAAAACTAGTCTTAAAAACCCATGACCACATCTATGAAATCTTAAACACTATTAAGAACGCTGGCTTCAATGCGACTATCATCAGCAGTGAATCGCTAAGACATGCCGTTGATTTTGCTCCGGGAGATAGTCATTTTATGAATCTTAGACAACTGGAGCAAAAGGAATTCATGGAAAGAATGTTTTGCTTTTTTGTGGTTGATGAATCTCGCCTTGACGAACTAAAAACAGTCATTCGCGAAGCGACACAAAACTTTACAACCATCAAAGGTTTCATGTATTCCAGAAAGATAGAAGATTTCGAGGGATCGATTAAGTAAATCGAACAATATTTTTATGCCATTCTCAATTTTTGCTTATATAGCAGTCTTATTTTGCGTAGCCCTACTTTCAACACGCATTATGCGTATTATTCGATTGCCAAACGTGACCGGTTATTTAATAACAGGTATTTTAATCGGTCCATTTATTTTTGGTCTTTTATTCAATAATTTTACTTATACCGATATTAAAGAAGGCTTGATTTTTCAATATATTGAAACTATCAGTTGGATTTCCACGGTAGCTTTAGGTTTTATTGCCTTTAATATTGGCACTTCATTTAAAGCCTCAATGATTAAAACAATCGGCAAAAGAATCGTGATAATAACAATTCTAGAAGCTTTAGGTGCATCTATTATGGTAATAATCTTTTTGTTAATTGCTCACTTTGTTGCTCCGCAATACGTTTCAATCGAAATGGTATTAACTTTAGCTGCAATTGCTAGTGCGACCGCTCCGGCCGCCACTTTAATGGTAATTAAACAATATAATGCTCGTGGCCCATTAGTTAACACTTTATTACCAGTCGTTGCTCTTGATGATGCCGCTGCTTTAATCTTATTTGCACTATTGTTCCAACTTTCTATTGCCTTAGCAGGCGGAGGCAATATTAATTTTTATAGTGTTGTTGTTAAACCCCTTATTGAAATCTCACTTTCATTAGTAATCGGCGCTGCCATCGGCTTTTTAATCAGTTGGATGAGTCGTTTCTTTAAATCTCGTAATAATCGTTTAACATGGAATATTTTCTCTGTTTTTGCAGCTCTAGGGTTTTATTATTTGTTCAAAAATCCAATCATGGGGGATTTTGAATTGAGTTCATTGTTAATGTGTATGATGATTGGCGCTATTTATGCGAACTTTGTTAATGACGGTTATCGTACGTTAGACGTGATGGATCACTTTACTTCGCCGATTTATATGATGTTTTTTATTGTATCTGGTGCTTCACTAGACCTAAGTATTTTCTTCAACAAAGATGGATTAGTTGTTCTTTTTATTGCTTTAATATACGTATTCGCCCGTGTGATTGGAAAATGGACTGGAGCTTTTGCTGGTTCCACGATTACTCGCTGCGAACCACAAGTAAAGAAATATTTAGGGTTTGCTTTAGTGCCACAAGCCGGTGTTGCTATTGGTTTAGCTACAACTGCGAATGTGTTGTTTTCTGCTATCCCAAGTATGGCAAGAGCAGGTTCCTTAATTATGGCAATTATTTTAACCTCAACTTTGGTATATGAACTTGTCGGCCCAATGGTCACTAAGTTCGCTTTAAGTAAGGCTGGAGAAATTCCAAAAGTCGAAAAAGCTGCCGTTCAAAATAATAAATAAACGAATAATTAAAACGCTCAATATGCACCGAGCGTTTTTATTTATCTTTCATTTCAGGAGTGTTATCGTTCATTAATTTTTTCATCGCCTGATAACAGCGATTACTTAAGTCTTTAATTGAATCTTTGACCGAGAGATTTGGATTTGGATATATTGGTTCACCAAAATTCAAGTTGATGAGTGGTGCACCTTTCTTTTTCCATAACTTATATAATCCTTTAACCGGACGATATGAATAAGCCATTGGGAAGATTGGTTTTTTGTTGCGGGCCGCGAAAAGAAAAGTGCCATCTACAAAAGGTCGAATATCTTGGTAGAAATAAAACATACTTGCTTCTGGATAAATGTGTAACCACTTGCCATCCTGTAAGCACTTATCAACCCCACGCATCATGGATATGGTTGCGCTCGCATCATTTGTGGGTACGGGAATAGATCCTGAAAATCTAATGATATAACCCATGCGACGCAAGTGGTTGTTTTTCCACATACTCACATAACCCATTTTTGGGGCCATTGCCACTCTGATTGCTGGATAATCTTCATCAAAAATATGATTGCAAATGGTGATGACACCAGTTTTCTTCATTGTTCTTTTTAATAGTTTTCGATTTTTACGATTTTCTTTTCCACTTACTTTTAAACCATATCGTAAAAAGAAATATGGTACACCAACAACAATCAAAATAAGTTCGATTAACACGCGACCGACATTGTACCAAAAATCATTTCGATAATAGGGATAGTCCTTGTTTAAATTATCTTTTCGAACTTGTTTTGGCGCGATCATGTGACCGTGTGGATCGCTTGGATAGTCATATTGTAGTGAATGACGATATTTCATTAAATAAAATGTAATCTTTCTTTGTTCAATAAGCAATGAAAATTTATGACTTTGTTTTGGCATTTTTACGATTTTTATTTGAACATGATTAATTTTTTAACTCGGTATTTTTCTTTTATAAATATGTAGTTGCTTTATTTTTGGTAATAGCGCATACTGATAAAGCACGAGGTGTATATATGAGAATCTTTGATCTACAGGGTACTGTCAATAATCTTTTAAGTAACCCCAACATTATTTCTTTACTTAATTCTATTGAATTATATAAAGGAAAAACAATCCTAGCGCATAAACTCAAAAAGGCTGAAAAGTTAACAAAATTGGCCCTTCTTAGTGGCACAGAAGCCAGCAATGCGATGGGGTCGATTTTTATTGGTGATGACCGAATTAAAGCCATTTTCGAAAAAGGCCAAGCACCACAAACCTTGCAGGAATATTTATTCCAAGGTTATTACAAAGCGTTGCAATTGATTGACGAATGCTACAAATATCAACCATTTGATCGCTCTTTTATTTCGACGCTTCATTATTATCTTTATAAAGATTACAACCCAGAAATTGGTGGTAAGTATAAAGATAGCGCCAATTACATTCAAGAAAGAATGCCTAATGGTTCATACCGCACTTTATTTGTTACATCAGAACCAAGCGAAGTGCCATCTTTATTAGACAATCTTGTCTATCAGTTCAATTTAGTGAGTCAAAATGAAGAAAACAATAAGTTAATTCTTATACTTACTTTCTTACTAGATTTTACCTGCATTCACCCATTCAACCATGCAAATGGTAGAGTGGCGAGATTAGTATTGAATTTTTTAATGAAAAAGTATGGATATGATATTGGAAACTATTTTTCAGTCCCATACATTGTGAGGCAACGTATCTCAGATTACATCGATGCATTTGAAGCCTCTTCAATAGGTTGGCACGATAATGAAAATGATTATACCCAATATGTAACATATATGTTAAAATGCATTCTAGAAGCCTACCGCAAGCTAGATTATATCATGGAGGTTAACACCGACAATGGTAAAACCATTGATAAGGTTTACAAGATAGTTTTCGATTCGGCAACGCCGATTAATAAGCGAGTGATAGAAAATATTTTGTACGCTACCAGTTCTGTAACTATTGAAAAGGCATTGGCCTCATTAGTCAAGGATGGCAAGATTCAGCTGATTGCTAAAGGCAGATATAGCAAATATTTTAGGATGTAAGGAGAAAAAACATGGCAAATTATGATGCTAATAAAATTAGAAACATAGTGTTTCTAGGTCACCAAAGTGCTGGTAAGACCTCTTTAGTGGAATCTTTGCTTTTTGTCAGCGGAGCCATACAAACTAAGGGTGAAGTCGAGAAGAAAAATACCATTAGTGACTATACTCCAGAAGAACAAAAAAGAGGCGCTTCCATTCAAACCGCCGTTATTCCAATATATTTAAATGATGTTAAAGTTAATATCATTGATGTTCCAGGAAACGATGATTTCATCGGTGAATATCTCGGCGTAATGACTGTGGCTGATGTTGCTGTCGTAGTCA
>JAAYCD010000014.1 GCA_012744375.1 Erysipelotrichaceae bacterium
CAACTATGATCGTTATGTATTTTTATTAGAAAAGGACAACCAACATGCTTTATAAAACAATCAACTTATCTGCCATTGAACGTAACTACCAAAAATTATTAGATAATTCAAAAAAACTAGTATTTCCCGTTGTTAAGTCAAATGCCTATGGTTGCGGTTTAAAAGAAGTAGTTCACACCCTAATTGCGAAATTTGATATCCCACTTTTTTGTGTTTCTTCACTTAATGAGGCGCGCACTTTCTTGCGTCTAAAAACAGGGTGTGATGTTCTTGTATTTGAAACACCTCGCGAAAAACTTGTTGACCACCCAAACATTGTTTATTCCCTTAATAGTATTAAAGAAATTAAAACAATTACGCACTTAAAAAATAAACGTGTCCATATTCAATATGATCTTGGACATAGTCGTAGTAATATTTGCACCAAAGAAAAGCTCGATGAAGCATTATCACTATGCCTGAAAAATGATATTCAAGTCGATGGTCTTTATGGACACCTACGTATTAATTCCGACCAAGTAGCGATAAGTGAAATGGAACGACTGTTTCCACAATATGAACTTAAATATAAGCACCTATGCTCATCCGAAACATATTTATTAGACATTGGTAATGCTGTTCGTGTTGGATCGAATTTATATGGCGATGGTTTAGATGCTGAATTTGAGCAAGCAATTGAACTATACACCTATGCATCAAGAATTATTCGTGCTCATAAAGGTGAGACGTTTGGTTATTACCCTGGTTTTACCGCTACTGAATCGTGTTTGCTTGCTGAGTTACCGATAGGATACGCAGTTGGTTTTGTGAGAAATTATAGTGGCAGTATGCTTTATTGTAACAACCATCTTTATCCCGTTGTCGGTGCTGTTTCAATGAACTCTTTGCTCGTAAAAATTGACCGCTATGTACCAAAAAAGGCCAAGTTTTACTTGACCTCTAAAGATTATCCCCTTACTTATTTTGCTCAAAACAACAGCCTATATAATACTGAGATGTTGCTATTATTTCATCCAGAGCACATCATGTATAAAAACGATTAAACGTTACTTTTATTCATAAATAAAGCTTGGCTTTTTATTTAAATAGCTAATTATTTTCGAAACAGATGGTTGATATACGTATTTAGTAAATGCTTTTGATATTTCCTTGCTTGCTGTTTTATAAAAAAGCGAAGGTGAATTGCTTAAACAATAATAAGAAACTCCTTCTGTTTGAGCGATAGGTGCTTCGTTATAAGTAAATTTTGTACCGTAGATTGCGCGGCCTTGGTGGGCAGCGGCATCTATGATAAAACAGTTCTTCTTGAGTTTGGCAAGATGTTCTTTGCTGATGATATTAATGTTTGGTTGATCAACCTGGATTCCATTAATAATGATGTCATAATCAGAAATAGTATCATAAAACTCATTCATTGTTTTTCGATAAAACATGCGGATGGTGGGATTAAAAGCAGCAATAGCTTTAAATGCGCCTTGTGAAACATTTCCGGAAGATAAGATTGCCACTTTGGTTTCGTGTGTCGGCATTTCTCCGTTAGCCATTAAAGCATGATAAGTTGAACCAAATCCCGCGATTATACTATTTTGGTAAACAAAGTTGCGAGGGATATAATCAAGATTATAAACATGGCGATGATAAAATAGTCGCGGTGTAATATTGTCTAAGTCGACGACTTTAATGTCCCGCGGTATACATTGTTCTTCATAAAATTTTCTCCCTGAGCCATATGGATGAGTCCAACCAATAATTGTCTGTCCTTTTCTTAAGTACTGATAATCAGAAGGTTGGAGTAATTTAAGTGAAAATATAAAATCACATTTTTCAAAAATATCAGCGCGAGACATGACTTGAGCCCCTTTATTAAGATACTCTTGATTGCTAATTCCCATCTCATAGCCAAAGCCATCTTCAACTGCAATATCATTTTCCAAATCTTTAATATCTTGTGGTAAGATAGCTACCCTTTTCTCCCCAGGGTAATTAGGTTTAATGAATCCGATTACAAATTTCATTTAGTTCCTCCTTTTAATAAAAGCCATTATAGTGTATCAAAAAATACCCCATTTTCCAAATTTCGTCTGATTCGTTCATAGATATATATTGCTTATTTCGAAACTTGTTTCCCATTAAATAATGGCTGTGATGAACTGCTAATTTGTTCGTTAGACCCCTTTTTATCAAACCATATTTTTATTACGTTATGCCTATGGGGTCGAGCATTTTATCTATATTTCCACTGGTTAATACCTTCATAATTCAATAAATTTAATATTTTAATAAACCTTCATTTTCGAACAACTGTTTTGACAAATTAGTGGAAAATTTTCTTTTCTATTTCTAAAAATCATAGAAATAAACTAATTAAGCAGCGAAGTATATTGAAAAACACAAAACATGATATGTTATAAATCATAGTGATAATTAATGATATATTTAAAAAGGAGGAGATATATTTATGCCATGCTGTAAGAAAAAAACTAAACCCGCAGAAGTAAGTGCCACTGAAGCAAAAAAGAAAGCTACGCGTGTTTATCACGTAGTAAAAAGAGAAGATGGCAAATGGGAAGTCAAGTTTGCCGGAGGAGAAAAAGCCATCAAACTATTTGATACTCAAAAAGAAGCTGTTGAGTATTCTAAGGTCATGGCAGAAAACCAAGACGGCGCTTTGTTAGTCCATAACTCCAAAGGTAAAAATAAGGGCAGAATTAAATCGAAATAATAATGTGTGGATTTGTTCCGCATTTTTTATTGTGCTGAGCGCCAATAAAAATTGTGATGCCCACAAAAAATAATGATGATTTAATAATCATGTTTATTTTCAAATGTTCAAAATTACGCAAAATCGATAGTATACTAAATATATGAAAAATGAATTTAACTTATTCCAAGTTTTAACTCCAAAAGTATCAACGTTCTATATCAAAGAAGGCTCAACTATTCGTCAAGCAATTGAAAAATTTGCTTTTCATAAATTCTCGGTCATTCCAATCATCAAAGATAACGGAGAATATTTATCAACGATTTCGGAAGGCGATGTTTTAAGATACATCGCTAATGTCAATAATTTTGATATAAGTATGTCAGAAGCCACGCCAGTCGAAGACATTGAAAAGTATCGTCCTTATGTCGCAATTGGGATCGACGCCACTTTTGATGAACTATATGCTCTTTCTTTAACACAAAACTTTATTCCGGTAGTAGATGATAGAAACATGTTTATTGGGATTGTCAAAAGAAGAGATGTTTTTATCTATTTAAAAACGTTGTGTAGTAAAAGCATTGATTAATCAAAATGGCATTTGCTCCACCACGATTTCGCTAATAAATCATGTTTTTTTAGTGTATATACATATAGCCTTAATTAGTTTCGCGTGAGATAATA
>JAAYCD010000030.1 GCA_012744375.1 Erysipelotrichaceae bacterium
AATAAGGCATGTACAATACCTCCTAGACAAGAATATTGTACATTAGGCCTGGATTTTTCGTAAATCTGGGCTTTTTAGTTGAAAGAAAAAGAGGTGTTAAGATTTTTCATTTCTTAACAGCCCCTTTTGTTAGTTATCATTACCGATTTCTTCGATGAGAATAACTACTTCTTCGTTTGGGTCAACGAGCACTTTTTCATTCTTGCTAGTCGGAATATTTTTACCGATATAATCTGCGCGAATTGGTAGCTCGCGATGCCCACGATCAATTAATACTGCGAGTTGGATAGAACGCGGACGACCAAAATCGTTCAAAGCATCCATTGCCGCTCTAACGGTTCTACCAGTGTAAAGGACATCATCAACTAATATGACATGCTTTCCATTAACATTTAATGAGTTATTAAAAACTGGTGCTTTTTTAATGTTGTCATCGCGATGCATAGTGATATCGATAGGATATAGTTCGACCTCAACACCAGCGAACAACTTTAAGTTTTCTTTTAAGAAAAGTGCTATTGGATACCCTTTTCTTAAAATGCCAACTAAAACAATTTCATTTAAATCAGCATTGCGTTCAATAATTTCGTGTGTCATTCTTTTCAAGATGCGTGATAATTGCTCTTGGTTTAATAATTGTTTCATTGAATCACCCCATTTAATATAACACACAATACCTTATGTAAAAAATATTTTAGTATTCTCTTGCAAGCCTTTTTCTCAATGTGGTAGATTATTGGCAGTATAGGTCCTTTAAGTTGTGTCAGAGAGCATAACAAGGTAATAGAAATCGTAATACTACCTGCATAACATAAAGGACGCCCATGGTGTCCTTTTTTGCATAAAGACCATACGAGAAAGAAGGAGAATACATATGAAAAAAGAAGTACGTAACGTCGTCGGCTATCTTCCCGATGAAAAACCTTCAATAGGTAAAGCCTTATTGTTTGCGTTACAACAATTCTTGGTCATGTTGCCAGCAACTGTGTTGGCCGTCATCATCATGAATGGTATGGGAAATTTCTCATCCGGTATTTATAGTATCCCAGCGGCAATTATTGCCAGTGGTGTGGCTACTATCAGTTTCTTACTAATCACTAGAGGCAAAATTCCTCTATATTATGGTTCCAGCTTTTCTTATATTCCAGCTGTTGGTATCGTTGTTGCAAATAGCACATCGGACAACATCACGACATTGGGTGCGATTTTAATCGCCTCTGTTGTTTCTGGCTTAATGTCAATTGGTGCTGGCTTACTAATCAAAAAGTTTGGTAAAGAAAAAATCGATCAAATTCTTCCTGGTCATATCACTGGTATGATCGCGATGATTATTGGTTTGTCGCTTGCTGGTAACACAATGTCTGGTATCTTGTTTAACGCCAACAACGTTGACTGGTTGTCAGTATTAGTTGCTACCATCACATTCTTATCCATTGCAGTTTTGACCGTTACTTTGAAGAAAGGCTTCATCAGCCAAATCCCAATTCTCTTGGGCTTAGGTGTTGGTGTTGTTTTCTCTTATGCTTTATGGGTGCCATTTTCTGCAAACGCTGGCGGCTTTGCCAATTATTTCAAAAATATTGAAGTTTCTGAGTCTGTGGCTTTATTTGATGTTATGCCATGGAACACAATTCCAGCCGCTTTTAAAGATTGGCCATTAATCGGTGTTGCAATTGTTGCAATCTTCCCAATCGCATTTGCCACTATTCCAGAATCTGCTGCTCACGTTAACCAAATCGACTTATATGTTAACGATTTGGCTAGCCAAAGACCAGAAAAGAAAGATTATGGAATTCGCAATATGCTCGACGATAACTTAATCGGTGATGGCACTGGCGACATCGTCGCAGTCATCCTCGGCGGTCCTGCGGGCACAAACTATGGTGAAAACGTTTCTGCTTCAGCAGTGACAAAAAACTTCTCATCCTACGTCTTTTTGTTAACAGGTATCCTCGCAGTTGTCGTTGGTATTTTATTAGAATTATTACAAATCGGTGACATCAGCCTGTTACTAACTCAACCAGTTATTCAAGGTGTAAGCTTATACTTGTTCGGCGCAATCGCAGTTCAAGGTATCGCATTGATGGTCGATAAAAAGATCGATATCTTTAATCCACGCATCATCGCTGTCATGGCATTCATTGCCATCGTTGGTCTTGGTGTTGATTCAATTACCGTTACACCAAACTTCGTCTTACCAGGTATCGGTCTTGCCGCTTTCGGTGGCATCATCCTCAATTTATTCTTGGTTTTCGTCGAAGGATTGGTAAACAAAGCCAAAGCCAAAGCAAAAGAATAAACAATCCTCTTGTAGTGTAAAATAGTTAAATATCTTGCACAGACTACTTATTCGTTTCCTAACTTCCACAAGAAAAGGTTTGATATTTATATCAACCTTTTTCTTTTATTTTGACGCATTATGTCAATATTTATTACGCATATTTGCCGTAAAAAATTCCGCAAGAAAATCTATATTTCACATTAAACAAGTACTCTTATTTATTTACTTAATATTATATAATTAAAATCGCAAGATATAAGTTATTGAGGAAACTTGGCCAATCTTTATTTTGCTGTTCAAAAATTGAACAGGGGGCACAGCTTTTTGTGCTTGCCCGCTAGAGACTTTAGTAGAAAGGAACAATTTATGAGAAAGAAAATGTTAATCAGCATGGTGGCGGTTTTTCTTTCCGTCGGTTTGACTGGTTGTGGAAAGCCCGCACACAATTTTGCGACAGAATGGTCTAAAAACGCTTCCGAACACTGGCATGCCTGTCTCGATAGTGACTGTACCGAGAAAAAGGATGTTGGTGCTCACACATTTGTCGAAGATGCTACCAAAGGTATTGCCGCAACATGTACTGCGACTGGTAAAAAAGTTGAAGTATGTAGCGTTTGCGCTTATGAAAAAGAAACAACCCTCCCCAAAACAGATCACAACTATGTAGCTTATCCAGCTGGCTCAAGAGCCGCAACACACGATGTTGATGGCGTAACCGCTGAAAAATGTAGTATTTGTGGTGATGTAAAAGAAACACCAATTCCAGCACTAGGTCATAACTTTGTTGTTGGTGCAACAGTGAAAAACGTTGACAATTATGATGTCATTAAACACTCATGTACATGTGGTAAAGTTGCATTAAAAATGGCGGTTCTCGATTATTCCTTCTTAACTGAAGGCAGCAACTCTTTCCGCGACGGAACAATTGCTGAGGGCGATGCCACAGAAGCTGGCGAAGGTGTTCGTGTAGCTGGCGGCGGCTCCATAAAATGGAGATTACCAATTGAAGTTGCCGGTAGATATAGATTTTCTTTAGGCGCTAATCCAGCTCCTAATGCAATTGGCGATCCTAATATCGAAACCAAAAACGGGGTTAAAGTTAACGGAGTTGAAGTTCCATTAATCCCAAGTGGCCCATATTCTGGTTTGGGTATTCAACTTGGTCAATTCAACCAATTAGTCATGGCCGAATTCGACGCACAAGTTACTGCTCCAGGGGAAGATTTAGAAATCGAAATTACCCAAGTCGCCTCCCAACGTTTGTTCTGGGGTGGTGAACTATGGTTAACCCAAATTCCTACTGCTGAATAATAAGTTATTTTGAAATCAAATAATTTATTAAATTAATGTAATTGTTTGTTACAAAGTGTTTTTAACACACAAAAAGTTAAACTCCCTCAATTGATTTTCAAGATATCGTTACAATAGAAAGTTTGCATCTATTGATGCCTACCTCCTTATAAACCCGCTTAAAAAGCGGGTTTTTCCATAAAAAAAGCAAGAATTAATCTTGCTTTATCATTAAAAAACTATTAATTATCGCCGCGATTGAAGCGTGTTTTCATGCTGTTTGAAGCGACATATAGCACGTCACCAAGAGTTTTTTCACTTTCGGCTTTAACCATCTTCAAGATTTTTTCGTTTGCCTCAATTAATACCTTTTCATCATTGTTTTCGCGATATTTAGCGTCGTACTCATTGATAATTTCGTATGACTTGTTAAATACTGCGTTTTGATATCTCTCAGTAAAAATAACAGCCTTAGCAAAGTGGGCATCAGTTAATGCGGCAATTAGTCGCGAAGTCCAATACATATTATTGGTGGATACTTTATCACCTGTTTTAACTAAATAATCAGGTAATTGTGAGACATTTGTGTACACAGGGAAACAACAAGTAAATGCGCCACCGCCATAAGAAGCCCACTCTAAACCCTTAATACCTTCTGGTACATTAGTTCTAATTTGTTGTATACCGCAAATATCAGTATTTGGAACACCAATTGAACGATATTTGCCTTTACCTTCTTCATTGCCATATGGATTAAATCTTGTTCCTTGATAATAGGAAGCCAAGGCATATTTTATTTCTTGAATCGTGACTTTATGGTCTGGAATAAATGACCACGGAATGTCGTCACTAAGAGGTGTATAATCAGCGTCTTGGCCTTCAAACTTAAACTGTTTTGGAGCGAAGTATTTTAATAAAAACCAAGCTCTTGGAGTGTTATAGATGTGGTCCTGGTCACTATGTGAACCAAATGCTAAACGTGGATTAAAGTCACCTTTTAAACCCAAATATAAATTGTGTTTAATCATGAAATTTTTTAAGTCTAGTGAACAAATGTGTCCTTCTTGCTTGCCATATGCATCATCAAAATCAAAATTATCTAAACCAAATTGGTTAGGCATAATGACAATTCGATCATCTGGCACCTTTTTGGCGATGAAATGATGGCCGCCAATAGATTCAAACCACCAAATCTCGTTTTCATCGTTAAAGGCTAACCCATTTCTTTCGTTTGTGCCGTATTTAGCGAGTAGTTCACCTAAGCGAATAACACCTTCGCGAGCTGTTTTGATATAAGGAAGCACAAGCGTAACCAAATCTTCTTCACCAATTCCACCAGGAACTTTCTTTCCTTTAATAACCTTTGATTCCACAAGTGGATCTGCGCCACTTACAAGCGGGTTGGATGAAATGGTTTCAGTTGCGTTCATACCAACATTATATTCATTAATGCCACAAGCTGCCCAAAGCCCTTTCTTTTTGACATTAACATTAGGGTGAGATGTATAACGATAGGAGAAATCAGGTAACTCGATTTCTACATGCGTTTGTATGCTTTTATATTTTTTTGGGGCTTTGTTACGTTCAATAACAATAGCTCCTTTGCTTTCGAAGCTGCCATCATCGTTTCTAGCGATAATTGTTGAGCCATCAAAGCTTGCTTTTTTGCCGACTAATATTGTGGTGCAGGCCATAGTGTATCCTCCGATTACTTACTTATAAATCTTAACAAAATAATCTATATTTGAAAGCGGAATGCAATTTTTAAGAAAATTATTTCCAAATACAAAATTTTTATAAAAAGTACTATTGATTGGTTATTGAAATTAATGTGCTATAATGAAAAACCACTTATTATAAGTGAGAGAAATGAAAAACAAACATTCGTTAAAATTAAGCGTTATTGCTCTTGCAATTACATCACTATTAGTAACTTCTTGTGATTTATTCCCAAGTTTTTCAAGTATTACTTCAAAATCGTCCAATATCATTTCTTCTATCGCTAGTGATACAAGCATAAGTTATTCAAGTCCTTCTTCTAGTACTAGCCAAGCTGAATCTTTTACTAGCAATCAGGGTAGTTTATCAAATGATTCTAGTTCTAACTCAATTTCATCCACCAATCCAAACATTACTAGAATAGTTGATTTATTCGCTTCAAATGATTTTCATGGTGCAATTAAACCTGCCGGTTATGAAATGGGCGCGATTAAAAACTTCACTTATTTAAAACAAAAAGGCACCAGCCCTAACACGGTCGTAATGGGCAGCGGTGATTTCTTTCAGGGTTCAATTGAATCTAATTACAATCGTGGTGCTTTAATAACTGAACTCATGATGGAGGCTAATTTTACCGCGTATGTACTTGGTAATCATGACTTTGATTGGGGCAGTTCTTATATCGCAAGGAATAGAAATTTAACTCCTCAAGTGTCTAGTGCAACGAGAAAAATTCCATTTTTAGGCGCGAACATTCACGAATTTGATATTGCCACCAAAACGGTCGGTGATTTTGCGGATGAATTATGCGAACCATATACAACCAAAATATTAGAAAATGGGTTAAAGGTTGGAATTATTGGCACAATTGGTGCTGGCCAAATTACTTCAATTGTTGCCAAGTATGCAGATCCATACACATTCTTAGAACCCGCCACTTATGTCAAAAAATATTCTGACGAATTAAGAGAGGCTGGTTGCGATGTTGTGATTTGGAACAATCATGCTTCGATGGCCGATACCATTTCAAGCACTCGTAATTATGATTTAACACAACTTTCTCCTGTGTCTGGAGAACGATATGTTGATGCAGTTTTTTGTTCACACTCTCACGCCTTTGAATCAAACAAGATTAATGGTGTTCCAGTTGTACAAGCTGGCGATAATGGTCGTGGTATCGCCCGCGTTACTTTATCAGTAAGTCCAAACGGAAGCGTGTTTTGTGATTTGTATACCACCTATTACACATCGGATTTATTGTCTTCATTGGCTGATGATAGTGTTGTTAAGCAAATCGTTGATCATTATGGTAATGAAACAACGCCAATAGCTAATAAAGTTATTGGTACTAGCAATGGTGTATTTGCACGAAGCAACTCTTCTGGCGGCGCTACAGTGCCTAACTTGGTCGTTGCCGCTGCTGCTGATTTTATTAATAAATCCGCTTCTCTTAATAACTTGGGCATAACCGCGGTAATATCCAATCTTGCAAGAGATGATTTACCAAGCGGGAATATCACTTATTCTAACTTGTTCAAATCAATTCCTTTTGATAACAATATTTTAATTATGAATGTCAAAGGGTCCGATATCATTAAAGAAATACAATACAAGAGTGGTAGCAGTTATGCCAACTCAACCTATTTGTTCGACACCAATCAGAAATATAACACTAATGTATTTTATAGAATTGCCGTTCTTGATTACGTAGGCACACACCGAAACATTTCACGTAATTACGATTATTTTTCATCGCTATCTAGCGGTGGAGGGGTGCTTGGCTCAATTAACGCACAAGGCGGAATGAGTCTAAATAACGAAGTCAATGAATTTAATTATCGTGACATCACTGAAAAATACATTGAAAGTTTGCCAAACAAACAACTTAATACTGCAAATTATATTTATAACACAGGCAATTTCAATGTTGATAATATCAGCATTTGATTAAATCAATTAAGATAAGAATAATATTCATTAAATCAAAAGATAATCATATACTTTTCGTATTAAATGAATGATGATTAAGTTATACCGATTTATTAAAAGATAAATATGTTGATTTACTTTTTTTAAATTGATTTTTGCTGTTTACATTCTTAGTGAAGTAAATTGCATATGCATAATGTTTGCGAAAGGACAATAGTATGAACAAAAAATTACTATTACTCGGGGTTTTGCCCATTTTAGGTGTGGCAATGATCGGTCAACAAGCAAAAGATGTGGTTCTCCCTTCGGGAATCCAAAACAAATTTGTGGCTGATTATCTTCACACCGACACAAATGGTTATAATGCTCGAGCTCAAGCCCTCAACATCGAGATAGCTAGAGAAGGCATGACGCTTCTTAAGAACCAAGATGACGTACTTCCTTTTGATGGCAATGTGAAAAACATCTCTGTGTTCGGCAAAGCCAGCACCGACCTTCAATTAGGTGGTGGTGGTTCTGGTAGCGGTAGAGTGTCTAGCGGCATCACCAAAATTGATTTGCAAAAATCATTAACTGATGCTGGCTTCAACATCAACCCAAATTTAACAAGTTTCTACAATAATAGTAGCCAATCTGGCAGCGGTAGAACAAATGGCAACTCTGGTTGGACTGGTATTTCCCAAGCAACTGTTGGTGAAACCCCAGTGGCAAACTATAGTCAAGCTTTAAAAAATTCCTTCGCCCAATATAGTGATGCGGCGGTGATGCTCATCGCTCGTGGTGGTACTGAAGGTGCGGACTGCAAAACTTATGATGCTCGCGATAATGCCAATGATCCAATTAGCGAAAAACACTATTTAGAATTGTCAAAAAACGAAGGCGAATTATTGGATATGATTGAAGAGTATTTTGATAAAGTCGTCGTTTTAATTAACTCTGGCAATGCATTTGAATGTGCTCGTCTTGAAGATGATCCGAAAGTTTCTGCAGTTATTTGGATGGGTACTCCAGGTGCTAATGGTGCCGCCGCAATTGGTCAATTCTTAAATGGCACAGTTAATCCTTCTGGACGTACTGTTGGCACTTGGATGCGCGACTTCACTATGGACCCAGTTTTCCAAAACTTTGCGGATAACTCCCAAACTAATATTGACCCAGTGACTAAAAAAGAATGGCCACAAGATACAATGTTTAATCCAGATGGTTCCCCAGTAAAATCTCCAGGCACCTATAGTGCAAATAACGGTACTCCACAATGGGATAATGAAGAAAAGAAAGTAGTCAAATACGGCTTAAATGGTGTTAGACCAGCTGCCTACGTCAACTATGAAGAAGGCATTTATATGGACTATCGCTATTACGAAACTGCTTATGCCGATATGGAAAAAGCAAGCAAAGGTTCTGGCGATGCATGGTATGAAGGGGAAGAAGGCGTTATTTATCCATTTGGTTATGGATTAAGTTATACCACTTTCAAACAACAAATCGTCAGCAGCAATTTTAAAGGCAAAACTATCGACCGTGCTTCAGCCCGTGTTGAAGTCGTTGTTAATGTTAAAAATACTGGTAACGTTGCTGGCAAAGACGTCGTTCAACTTTATTTCAAAGCCCCATATACCCCAGGCGGCATTGAAAAATCTTACGAAGTTCTTTGTGAGTTCGCCAAAACTGATTTATTAGAACCAGGCGAAGAACAACAACTTAAACTCAGTTTCTTCTTGCAAGACTTTGCTTCTTATGACTTCATGGATGCTAATAATAACGGCTTTACAGGTTATGAAATTGAAGAAGGAAAATACACCATCTCTTTAAATAAGAATGCGCATGAAGTATATGATTCATTTACTTTCACCGTTCCAAAAGGTGGTATCAAATACGAAGTCGATCGTTTCACTGGCAACAAAGTTGAAAATCGCTTCACTGATAGAGGTTTCTATAGTTCCTTACCAGCACCAAACGATGTCGAATTTACTCAAATGTCTCGTGAAGATTTCAAAGAAACTTTCCCTACACACCCAACTCTTGAAGATCGCACTCTTAAAGAAGGTAGTCGCGTAGAAGAATACTTAACTCACCCATTCCATATCGCCGACTTAGAGTTAAGTGATGAAGGCGAATATGTTCCGCTAGCGGCAAAAAAGACTAAACAGGATTTCATTGATAATGGTTGGGTTCAAGTGCGTAATGGTTCTCCTTTAACCGCTGCTCAAAGTACCCAATATAGTGAAATGGTTGGTGTCCCACTCGATGATCCAAAATGGGAAGACTTCTTAAACGAATTCACATACAGTGAACTTCTCTCATACATCTCTGGTGGTAGTCAACACAATCCAGCTCTTACTCGTATTGGTAAACCATCTTCTTCAGATAGTGATGGTCCTTCTCAATTCGGTACAATGTGGTGGTGTGGTGCGCCAATCGTCGCTGCAACATACAATATTGATTTAGCCTTTGAACAAGGTGAATGCGTTGGCATTGAAGGTCATATTAGTAATAAATATGGCTGGGCTGGCCCAGGCGTCAACCTCCATCGTTCTCCTTTTGGCGGTCGTAACTTCGAATACTACTCTGCTGACCCATTCTTAACTGGTCGTATGGCAGGTAGAGTCGTTGCTGCTGCGACCGACAAGGGCATTTACTGTTACTTCAAACACTTTGCAGTTAATGATCAGGAAAAAGGACGCGAAGGAATTATTGCTTACGTTAATGAGCAAGCGTTGCGCGAACTTTATCTCAAAGCTTTCCAAATGGTTATTCAAGAAGGAAAATCCATGGGTATCATGTCCGCATATAACCGCTTAGGTTTAATGGAAACAGCTGCTAGTTATCCATTATTGGTTGAAGTTCTCCGTGAAGAATGGGGCTTCAAAGGCAGCATCATTTCTGATATGACCCATCGCGGAAATAGTGCTTTTAACTATAGAATGTACGAAAACATTAATAATCGTATTCTTTCTTTGTGTAATCAACAGCTCGATAGTCAAAACTATGGTCCTGATATGGATGCTACCTGGGATAATGAAGCGTTTGATGGTAAAGGCGCTCCAGTTTTTGATTACCAAGGTAATAAATACGAATCCTACTCTTGGTGGTATGCCGTTCGTCAATGTGCCAAAGGCCAATTGTATGCTTGTGCTAATAGTGGAGCAATGCTAAGAGACCTTACTCTATCTGCTCCGGATGTTAAATTTGAAGGTGTCGAACACGGTTATTACGCTGGAAAAGTTGACAAAGATATTAATATTACTGTTGTACTTCCAAATAGTTTGAGCGTTGGTCAATCTTATAACGACAAACAAATCGTGGATGTCGAATTATCTATCGACCCAGTTACACCGCTACCTGAAGGTTTAACATTTGCCAACGGTGTCATTTCTGGCACCCCGGTAGATCGTTCCAATGGTTATGTCCATGTGCTTATTTCGCTTACATTAGATGGTGAAGTTAACCCAACAATTATTGGTGCCAGCTTCGAGTTAGCTATCATGCCACTCGTCGCCGATGACGCACTTACTGTTCCTAAAAAGGGTTGCTTCGGTGGTATTGCCTCTATAGGCATCGTTGTCACCACTCTTGTCATGGCAGGCGCTAGCCTCATACTCTTTAAGAAAAAAGAAGAGCGCGCCGAGTAAACACACATACTAATAATAAAAGGTTGCCCTTACGGGCAATCTTTTTTATTGGCTAG
>JAAYCD010000097.1 GCA_012744375.1 Erysipelotrichaceae bacterium
GATAATCCTAAATCTGGGCCGTAGGTGATAAAAGTCGCATTTTCCCATACTAAGCCCAATGAGAAATAATAAATTAAATCGCCGGGAATTAGTGGGATGATTGATGGGTATAAAAATAAGGTCGAAGGTTCTTTTCTATTTATCGCTAAAATTTCGCTATATAAGGCAGCGAAAAAAGCGGCCAGCGAAATATATAGGAAACGATAATCTGGAAAAGCCATTTGGAAAAGCAGATAAAAAATTCTTACAATTGTACCGCCAATAGCTGCGAACACAAGTTCTTTAATTTGAATATTAAAAACGATGCCAAAGCCAGCGGAAGCTAAAAACGAAAGTAAAATTAATTCCGCAGCGGTAAGCCAATTTATTTCTGTTTGGATAATGCTATCTTCGAGCAAAGGATTACCGACCAAGTTACTCATTAATGCGTATGCTGCCGCTACGCCAGCAACAATCGTGCACACTTCCACAACGACTTTCAAAAAGTCAATTAAGCCATTCATTTCATTACCGCACAACAAATTACGCGCGCAATTAATCATTTGAATACCAGGGATGAGGAAGAAGGCATTAGTAATAACAACTAGGAAAAAATTATCAATAAAATTGAACTTATAAAATAACATCGCCAAAGCACTACACATAAACATGCTCGTGAAATTGGTGATAATTTTATTTAAGCGAACTCGAGCATTAAGTTTAGCAATTCCAAAAAGCATTAATGTATTTAGTTCAATAACGAGCAGCTCGCTCCAACCACCACCGAAAATACGACCTAAAGCCATCATCGCTACTAAATAACCAATCATAATTACCCACCAAGGGAAAATATAATTGTCAATCTCGCTTAAAAGTGTTCTTAATGTCGCAGGGTCAGGAGTATTTCTTCTCACGAAATACGATAAATTGTTAAGTTTTTTAAGGCGATTTAAGTTAAAGGATTGCGGCGATACATCAGTTTGCCTAGCAGCATATAATTGCTTTCCTTCTTTAGCGGATAATGAAATGCGCGTTGTTAAATTAGCGCATGTCACATCATGCAGTCCATATGCATGGCAGATATGTTCAATGCCTAAATCAACGCGTTCGATGTTCGCGCCGGCAATAATCATTTGCTTGCCTAGTTCTTTACAAAAGTCTAAAACGTATTCTACTTTTTCCATTTTTCATACCTATGAAAAAACCGCATACTATGCGGTTTTAACGAAGTGATAACTATTTTCTTAAGCCTAAGTCAACGATTAGTTTGAGATAAGCATCACGATCGGTTCTTAAGAGGTAATCTAATAAATTACGACGGTGACCGACAAGAATCATTAAACCGCGTTTTGAAGCAGCGTCTTTGTGATTCTTTTTTAGGTGAGCTGTTAAAGCTTTGATTTGTTCGGTGATTAAAGCGACTTGAACTGGAACAGAACCAGTATCTTTTGCGTTTTTACCGTACAATTTAACGAGCTCGGCTTTCTTTTCTTTGGTTAATGCCATTGAAATACCCTCCTATAAATTCTTAACTAATCTCCGGGAGAAGCGTTAGGGAATCGCTAATCCTAGGGAAAAGTCGCTGTGAATATAATATATTCTTTTTATTTTATTTCAAAGTGTTTTTTGTTAATTGTTCATCTTTGATGATTTGCGCTTGAAGTTCTTCGATTGAGGCAAAGGTAATGGTATCGCGAATTCGAGAAATAAAATCGACATAAATTTCCTTACCATATAAGTTACCTTCAAAATCTAAAATATACACTTCTATGATTGGTTTTAATAGTTGATTAATAGTTGGATGTGTGCCAACAGAAATGATTGCCTTTCGTTTGCGATTTAAGAAGTGGGCATAGCCCATATATACGCCGTCTGCAGGAAAAACATAAGGGTAATCTAATTTAAAATTAGCGGTCGGGAAACCGATTTTTCTTCCATTTCTATCACCTTCAACAACTAGACCACAAATCCGATATGGTCTACCCAAGAAGGAAGCGGCTTTTTCAACTTCTCCACCTTCAACATATAGTCGAATTTGTTTTGAAGATATTTTCATATCGTCAAGCTTTTCAATTGCCACTACTTCGACAGGAAAGAAACGGCTTAAATAAGTGGGATCGCCATCAGCAAATGCACCAAACTTATAATCTTCACCGACAAAAATCTTTTTTGGATTAAGCGGCTTTAAAACGCGTTCAATGAATTCATCCTTAGTAACTTTTAAGGTGTTTTGGTCAAAGTGCATAAGGTAAAAATATTTAACTCCCATATCTTCAAGTAGGTCAGCTTTATCAAAAGTGGAAGTCAAACTGAAGTTCTCTTTTTTACCTAACAATATCGCTGGAGCAATATCAAATGTCATTAGCCCAACTGGTAGCCCAGAACCTAGCGCTTGCTTAATAATTTTTTGATGTCCTAAATGTAGGCCGTCATAAAAACCTAAGCATAAAACTAGCTCTTTATCGTTTATTGGGACGTTATCAATGGAAAACTCAACGATTTTCAAAATCTAACCCTCTTATACATTTATAATAACCTAAATCGCTATATTTATAAATAGCGAGATATAAATTTTTATCATCACAAACGCAAAATAAGGGGTATTGTTTTGGGAACGACCTTAAAGAAAGTTTTCCACCATGCTTCGCTTTCTTAATTTGATCGGGGTGTGTGAGCTTTAAAATGGGCATATATTTAATTAAAACGTCGCCCAATTCAATGATGTCCTCTTCGGTGATGTCGTTAACCTTTTTTGCTTGTGATAAATTCGCATCAGTAATCTCAGTACGTCTCAACGAAACAAGGTGACCAACTGTTCCAAGTTTCTCAGCAATAGTTTCGCCAAGCACTCGAATATAAGTGCCTTTACTAACGTTGGCTTTGAATTTTATGATTGGATATTCGTAACCGATTAACTCTAAACTTTTTATTTCTACAGTCCGAGAAGGTAATTCGACGTCTAATCCAGCATGAGCGTATTCATAAAGCTTCTTACCATTGACATGGACCGCAGAGGTGATGGGTACAGTTTGTTCATTTTCTCCCACTAGTGAAGCAAAAACATTTTGGATAGAAGCTCGTTTTATTTCTGGAACGGGAAGCGTTTCAATTGTTTCGCCAGTTAGATCACCAGTATTGGTTTTTTGTCCAAGCTTAAGTTCACCCTCATACGTTTTATAATTATCATCTAAGAAGATGAGCGTCTTTGTGGCACTCCCAACCGCAACGAGCAATAACCCTGTTGCAAAAGGGTCGAGTGTCCCACAATGACCGACCTTATTCGCGTGCAACTTCTTGCCGATGATGTTACATACATCACGAGAAGTATACCCACTTTCTTTGTCGATTAGTAAGAACCCATTTTTCATCTTTTCAACCTCTAGTTAAAATAATATAATTATTTAGGTATGAAAGCAATTAGGACAGTCCTAGCCCGTCTTAGACAGGCCGACCAACAATACAACTTAATCGAAAATGGCGATAAAATTCTCATCGGTTTATCCGGAGGAAAAGATAGCGTTACTTTAACCTATGCCTTAACACTATATCGCAAATTTTCACGGACTGATTTTATTATTCAACCTGTCATCTTAGATTTGGGTTTTCCGAATTTTGATCCAACGATTATGCGCGATTTTTGCGAATCACTCGGATTAAAACTCATGGTGGTTGATAACAAAGAAGTTTATAAAATCCTAAAAATTCAACAAGGCGACAAAGAACATTTGCCTTGTTCGATTTGTTCAAGAATGAAAAAAGCATCGATGAATAAGCTTGCAAATGAGTTGGGTTTCAACAAAGTATCTTTTGCTCATCATGCTGATGATGCAATTGAAACATATTTTATGAATACGCTTTTTGGGGGGCGTGTAGCCTCTTTTACTCCGAAAATGCATCTTGAAAGGGCTAATATCACTTTTATCCGTCCTTTAATCAATGTGCGAGAATCTGAAATCGTCAAACTCGTTAAAGAAGAAAATCTTCCAGTGCTCGCTTCAGGTTGCCCAGCCAATATGCATACGCGTCGCGAAGAAATGAAAGTTATGCTAAAGGACTTATATCATCGTTACCCAACTGTAAAGGATAATTTATTAACCATGCTTAGTAACTATGAAAAAGAAGTACTTTGGGGTAATGAGATTTTTTATCAAATAAACTCGGATGGTTTAACCTTAAAACCTGTTGTTAAACCAATTGATATGGTTCATGTTTTAGGTATTAGGCAACGCGTTTTTGTCGACGAACAAAACGTCGATTATGAAGAAGAAGTTATCCCCGAAGAAGAAAAAGAAGCACTGCATTTTTTAATTTATGATAAAACAACACCGGTTGGTACAATTCGTTATCGCGTGATGGGCGAAAGACTATTTAAGATTGAAAGATTTGCAATCTTAAAAGAATATCGTAATAAACATTTTGGCAAACAGGCGTTTGCCTTCTTGCTCGACATGATCAGTGAACGCTATAATCCGTGCACTATTTATCTAAACGCGCAATATCAACTATTAGATTACTATAAGAGCTTTGGTTTTGTTGAAGAAGGCGAAATTTTCTATGAAGCCAATATTAAACACCAAAAACTCGTTAAAGAAATTAAATAAATTATAACTCAATCAACCACTGCTAATTTTCGGTTAAAGCAAACAAAAAGACTGAGCAATAGATTATTTATTTTTATCTTTATTTAATAATTCGGTAATTTTTGCTTCTTTTTTAAATCCTTCATCTAGGACAAAATTGATTTCAGGAACGCGCCGAGTATCGAGTCTTTTGGCTAACGCAGAACGTATGAAACCTTTAGATTTTTCTAATACATCCATTCCTTCTTTGATTTCTTCTTCTTTAATGAAAGAGACATAAACCTTCGCGTGAGAAAAATCTTTGCTGACTTTTACTTCAGGAATGGTAACAAATCCTAAGTGAGGATTTTTTAATTCCAACATGATGATTTCAGTAATGCCTTTACGAATAATGCCGGCAATTCTTTCTTCCTTATTGGCCATAGTTATTTTTCCTCTACCATTTGATAACATTCAATGATGTCGTATTCTTTAATATCATTAAAATTTTCGATTGTCATACCGCATTCGAAGCCGTATTTAACTTCTTTAACAGTTTCTTTTTCTCTTTGTAACGAAGATATTTTGCCTTCATAAACGACAATGCCATCACGAATAAGCCTAATTGGACAATTACCTTTGATAACGCCTTCAACAACACGACAGCCCGCTATAGTACCAAACTTTGAAGCATGGAACAGTTTTCTAACTTCTGCTTGGCCGAGCACTTTTTCCACCATGACTGGGGCTTTCATGCCTTTCATCGCTGCTTCAATTTCTTCAATTAAAGCATAAATGATGCGATGTAATCTAATTTCAACATTATCTTCTTGTGCCTTAGCGCGAGTTTTAGCATCTGGTCTAACATTAAAGCCATAAATAATTGCTTTAGAAGCTCCGGCTAATAAGACATCGCTTTCAGTAATTGCGCCACTAGAAGCTCTCACGATATTAATTTTAATTTCTTCGGTAGAAAGTTTTTCAAGCGAAGCTTTGACAGCTTCTGCACTACCAGTAGAATCAGCTTTAATAATGATATTGATAGTTTGCACTTCACCTTCTTTTGCAAGGTTAAATAAATCATCGAGTGAAGCGGCACTACTTTTATTTCTTTCGCTAGTTTCTTTTAGTAACTTACGTTTTGTGGCAATTGCTCTAGCTTCACTTTCTTCAGAAAACGCCATAAAGCGATCGCCTGCTAAAGGTACTTCGCTTAAACCGATAACGGCCACTGGCGTACTTGGTTTAGCTTCTTGTAATACTTTACGGAATTCGTTAGTAATACGACGTGCCTTACCATAAGTCGTGCCAACAACTAAGAAATCGCCTTCTTTTAATGTACCATTTTGGACGAGTAAAGTGGCTTTTGGACCTTCGTTTTTATCAAGCTTGGCTTCTAAAACAGTACCCATCGCATAACGTTCTGGGTTAGCTTTTAATTCTTTAAGTTCGGAAACTAATAAAATTGCTTCTAACAAGCCTTCAATGTTCGTTTTCTTTTTCGCGGAAATTTCAACTGCGATTACATCGCCACCATATTCTTCACAAATGACGTTGTGTTGCAATAATTCTTGTTTGACTTTTGCAGGATCGCCACCTGGCTTATCCATTTTGTTAATAGCGACAATAATTGGCACATCAGCAGCTTTGGCATGATCAATTGCTTCAATAGTTTGTGGCATCACTCCGTCATCAGCAGCGACAACTAAAACAACGATATCTGTCACACCAGCACCACGAGCACGCATCTGCGTAAAGGCTTCGTGACCTGGAGTGTCGATAAATGTAATTTTTTGACCATTGTATTCTTTTTGATATGCACCGATTTCTTGACTAATACCACCGAATTCTTCATCGACTAAACGCGAATTTCTAATTGCATCGATGAGCGTAGTTTTACCGTGGTCAACGTGACCCATAATGGTCACAACTGGCGGGCGAGGTTTTAACTTACTTGGGTCATCAACTATTTCTAGTTCTTCAAAGTGTTCAGCCGCAACGATTGTTTTCTTTTGGAAATCGTAGCCAAATTCTAAACACACCAAACCAATTAGTTCATCATCAAGGATTGTGTTGATGGTGACCATCTTGCCTTGTAAGAACAAAAACTTGATTACATCACCAATAGGAACGTTGATTGTCTTTGCTAATTCTCCAGCACTAATGGCGCCGGTATACACAAATACGCCACCATTAACTTTCAATCTACTGCGATCGGTTTTGATTTTAGTAGAGACGTTAGTTTCACGTTTCGTAAATGTTTTTTTGTTTATCTTCTTACCCATCAACAACACCTTCTTTCTTTTTATTCTAATAATGCGAGTAATTCGTCGTAGATTGCTGAGCAATCATTGACTTTGAGATTTCTCTCGAGTAGGCGTTTTTTAGACGCTTTAATAATCATATCTTTATCTTTAGATAAATAACAACCGCGACCTTTTTGATTATAGTATAAATCTATTAGTAACTCACAAGCTGGAGTTCTAACGATTCGAAACATCTGTTCCCTTAACTGTTTTGTACGAGTAAGAGCGCATTGGCGGTAAATAAGTTTACGCATTAACGGACATCGTCATCGTAATACTTGTCGAATTCATCATAGTCGATGTTATCATCGTCATCATAAACTTCTTCGACTTCTTCTTCTGCTTCAAGGGCAGCGAGTTCTTCTTCAGTATAAATGGACATTTTTTCAACTGGAGTAGTAATGATTGGACGAGAATTGTCTTCATCTGCTTCTTCAGTTTTCTTAACATTTTTACGGAAATTTCTCTTACCTTGAGCAGTAGTTTGCTTCGCGGCTTTTTCTTCTAATGCTTTTTCAATTTCTTCTAAAGAAGTTGTAATTTTAACCTCTTTACGTTGTTCGACCACTTCTTCTTTTGGAGCGATAGGAGCAGTGGTTTCTTCTGGGACAACTTTGACTTCAATCGTAACGTCATTATCCGATTGTTCAGTCACAGGTGCGCTATACACTGTTTCTTCACGATTTTCGATTTCATCTTCTAAGACATCATCTAAGTCAGTCCCATCGTCGATGAATGTGTCTTTATAAATGCGATCTTGAGGAGCGACATAGCCTTCTGGTAAACCAGGCAAAACACTTGCAATTGCTTCATTTTCAGAAGTAAGTTGTGCTTTTGCAGCAGCAATTTTTTGATTTTCTTCTGCAACAATTTCTTCGTATGAAACGTAAGATAGATTGGCAGCAAGTGCATCAGTCTCGGTTTTAACATCAATGTTGTAACCAGTTAACTTGACCGCTAAGCGGACATTAACACCACGTCTACCAATGGCTAAAGATAAGGAATCATCTTTAACAATAGCAGTCGCGCGTTTGGCTGGAATATCAATGACGATACCTAAAGCGCGAGCAGGTTTTAAGGCTTCAAGAATATATAAGGCTGGGTTTTCACTATAGCCTATGATGTCAATTTTTTCCTTGTTAATTCCACCATTGCCTAATTGAGCAACGATCTTTTGGATACGGCTACCATTAGGACCGATACAGGCACCAGCAGGATCAACGCTTGGATTTTTACTATAAACAGCGATCTTACTTCTTTCACCAGCTTCACGAGCAATGGCTTTAATCTCAATCGTGCCATCATAAATCTCATGAATTTCTTCAGTGAATAAACATTTTAAGAAACCTTCTTTGCTACGGCTAACGACGATGTGTGCACCTTTAGTGCCTCCTGCGACGTCATCGATATAAATTTTTACGGTTTCACCAACAATGAATTTTTCGTCACCGATTAATTCTTTCTTAGGTAAGAAGACTGAAGTCTTAATGATGTTAACGGAAATACCTTTTTCATCAACTTTTTCTACTTTGCCAGTGATGATAGTACCAATTTTATCTTTGAATGTTTCATAAAGAATATTTTTTTCAGCTTCGACAAACTTTTGTTTGAGCATGCTTTTGACACTAAGTGCAGTAGCTTTTCTTAAATCGGCGATACTGGCGAAAATATGAAATTCATCACCCGCTTGATATTTACGAGTTGGATCTTGAATATTCGCATCGGCGACACTAATTTGTAAAAAATCATCTTCGACTTCGTCGACGACTTCTTTAACTTGATACATGTCAATGGCACCTTTGTCTAAGTCAATATTGACTCTAACATCAGCGTCATCACCCCCGAGTTGTTTGCGATATGCTCTAACTAGGGAATCTTCGAGCATTTGTAGAACTGAATCCTTACTTATTCCCTTACTAGCTTCAATTTCCTCTAAAGCCGCAAGGAAATCATTTGCGTTGATAGCCATAATTTTTACTCCTTAAAATTTGATCGCTAAACGAATTTTGTAAATGTTTGAGATATTAGTCTCAATTTTTTTCACTCTGTTTTTAATTTTTATTGCGACAACTACTTGGTCTTCAGTGACCGTTAACAAATCGCCTTCATAAATATTTTCCCCTTCGATTGGATTAATGAGATGGACGTGGACGTATTTACCAACGTATTTAGGTAACTCACTAATCTTTAATGGTTTTTCAGCACCCAAAGAAGAAAGATCTAATGTGTATGGAACGTCAAAGGGATTAAGTTCATCAAGATAATCATTCAAAGCATGTGTTAGGTTAACTATCGTTTCCATGTCAATTTCTTCATAGCGATCAATGACTAATGTTAAGACTGCTTGTCCTTGTTGAATACCATAAGAAAATAATTCTAAGGTGAATCCTAATTCGCCAACTTTTGCTTCTAGTAATTGCTTAAGTTGTTTTGTTTCCATACATACCTCCGGAAAAACAAAGAGTGGCTTTTGGCCACTCTTGTACAGAGTATTCATCATCTAACTCACGTTACATGACATATTAATTATATATATTTACTTATAAATAGCAATCTTTTTACACTTTCCGCATTTTTTTAACTTAATTTGAGAGAGTACCAAAACATTAGTTTAACTTAATTTGAGAGAGTAACAGTATTAGTTTAACTTAATTTGAGAGAGTACCAAAAC
>JAAYCD010000061.1 GCA_012744375.1 Erysipelotrichaceae bacterium
CTGCGTTGTTATTCCGCTAGGAAGAAGCATGCCTGCTCCCACCTACTTAGGCTTAGCCATTAACCCAAGAAACATAACATTATTTTACTTGAGCAAAAGAAAAACCCTATATTTAGGGTAAAAAAAGCCTTGATAATTGTATCAAAGCTTCACTAGGCAGATGGC
Organism: Erysipelotrichaceae bacterium; assembly: GCA_012744375.1. Taxonomy (GTDB): domain Bacteria; phylum Bacillota_I; class Bacilli_A; order RFN20; family CAG-826; genus RUG14515. Next base: position 166 of record JAAYCD010000061.1, read on the forward strand.
AGGGGTGGTAGGAATTGAACCCACGTCAATGGTTTTGGAGACCACTGTACTACCATTGTACTACACCCCTAGGATAATGCGCTTACATATTGTTGCATAAAACGAATAAATATTCACTAATATTTTTAAAAAACATTGATTATTCTTCTGTCTTTCGACCTCAATTACAAGAAAATGTCAATATTTTCTTTTAATAAAGTGACAAACCTTTATAATTAGTTCTATATTTTAATTTTACACGAAAGGAGAATACTATGCGTAATGTTAAATTACTAGGATTTGCAGTAATTGCCTTATCTTTAGGCATTACTACTGCGATTCCCAATAGTGTAAATCGAGCAATTGAACAAAATGATGCGCGTATTATTGTCAAGTTCAAAATGAGTCCAAAACAGTATTCGCAAGATGAGATTATTCAATATCAAAATCAGGCGATTGCTTCGATTAAAGGCTTTATTGCACCAGGAGCAAAAACAATCGATCGTTACACCAATTTACTTAATGGTGTGGTCTTAGATATTCCATCTGCGAAAGTAAATGCTGTGCGTGGCTTAAGTTTTGTTTCTGCTGTTGATTATGACACTTTGCATCACATCGAACAAGGGGATGGAGGAATTACTATTCAACGTTCTGGTGAAGGTGATCCTAACTTAAATGACAACATCTCGGCAGAGACGATGAACGTTCCCGACAATACCAAAAAAGGTGAAGGTATCTTAATAGGTATATTAGACTCTGGTTTCTTACTCAATCATAAAGATGAGGCCACTAACCAGTATTATACTCACGAAACTTATTCCCCACTTCCTGCTAACATCAAAACAAAATTAAGCAAAGCTGATGTTGATGTTGTCACTACACAGGAAGGCTTTCACGGCAAAGCCATTGATGTTGATTCATTATACTTCAACAATAAAGTGCCCTATTACTTTGATTATGGTGGCGCGGTCACTAATTACAATGATTATTCCAATCACCAAAACATCGTCATGGACAATGACGTTTTCTCACCTTTAAGTGACCACGGCCTACACGTATCTTCTTTAGCTGCAGGTAATGGACCAGATTACAAAGGTATTGCCCCTAATGCCCAATTAGCGTTATTTAAAGTATTTACCGAATATTATCCAACCGCTGACGATAAGAAAAAAGGTTATTCCGATTCTTCTGGTGCTTTCGATTCGGCAGTCATTAAAGCACTTGAAGATGCCGCTATATTAAAAGTTGATGTGCTCAACATGTCATTTGGTAGTAACTTAAATGATTTTGAAGAAGATTCAATCGTCAATCAACTACTCAAAGAGCTAAGAGAAAATGGTATTTGGGCCAACTATTCCGCTGGTAATGCTGGTAAAGGTTATTTTAACGGAACTAGTTATGGTGGTTGGACCTTAGACATGATAGATACTGGCATTATTTCTGATGCTTCTAATGAAGAAAGTGTGATGACGGTTGGAGCTAACCAAGCAGACCGCGAATATTTTGAACAAGCAATTGAAATCAATGGTCGATATATTTCTTATACTGACCAAGTTATTTCTAGTTCCAGTACAAAATATAATCCGGAGCGTTACTTAACTGATTTCGTGACTCCTGGATCAACTAAAGACTGGATTAAGATTCCTAACTTCGGTGAAGCGGCTGACTATAATGGTCTTGATGTGACTAACAAAGTGGCCATCGTTGACCGTGGTAGTACCACCTTTGCCGATAAGGTTGATCAAGCATATAAAAAAGGTGCGAGTGCGATTTGTATTATTAATAACTCCACCGAAGCAGTCAGTATGAGTTTTGGTACTGACGCTAACAACAACCCCATTACTCCTGCTATTCCTGTTGCGCTAATCGCCTATGAGGACCGCAATAACTTTGAGGCAGGTTCAGGCAAGATGTCACTCATTTCTAATGTTTATGTCAACAACGTAACTGCAAGACAAATGGCGACTTTCTCCAGTGATGGAGCCACATATGACTATCGTATTAAACCAGACATCACTGCTCCAGGTCACCTTGTTAAAGGTGCGGTGAGTGAAAATGATGCTGGTGAAGTTATCGGTACTGCCACCAATACATATGATTATTGGTCTGGCACATCAATGGCATCACCAAATTATGCTGGCGCCGTAGCTTTATTGCTTGGCGAACACACTGTTAATCAAGGTGGAAAACTTGTCATTGATCCTGATTATTTGGCGAGTGTCAACGCAAGAACTATGTCGACGGCCGACCAATTAGATGATCGTTATGGTTTAGACGCTTCTGTCCGTATTCAAGGGGCGGGAATGGTCAATGTTAAAGCAGCCTTAGATTCAGAAGTATTTTTTGAAAGTACTAAGGATTCAGGAAAAGCTAAAATTGAATTAAAAAATAATGCTGACATTGCTAATGGAGTGATCAAACTTTCTTTCCTCGCTCACAATCAAGGCGAAGCAAAAACTTTTAACGCTAAAATTAAGGTTTATCGCCCAACAGTTTATCGCTATCAAAGACGCGATACTTCTAAGGAATCTCCTTCAATTAATAACGTCGAACTTCAAGCGATTACCAATACATTAATTACTGAAGTTAATACCGTTGTTAATATCCCCGCAGGTGAAAGTACAATTAACTTAGATACAATTACTCTAGACGCAGCCACCAAGCAATACATCGAAGAACACTTTGAAGCTGCTTGTCCAATCGAAGGTTATGTAGTTTTGACTAATAATCATGACCCGAGATTATCAATCCCATTTTTAGGTTATTATGGCGATGTTTCTAGTGCGATGGCTGTCGAACCTTTCAACTTTGAAAAAGTTGCTGGAAAGACTTATCCATCGACATTAGTCAATAACGTCATGCGTATTATGGGTTTTGATAAAGGTGACTTCTCTAGCGATATGGCTGTTGGTTATTTTGATGCTGCTTTCTATAGCGATGACGAAGAAGAAGACGATAGCAGTGTGTCACCACTTTCCGATTGGTTATATAACAAAGGCGACTTAACAAGCATTAAGAATTCCAATGGTGGCACATTCTCCAAAATGAAAACATATAAAAACGCGGATGGAAGTTATTCCTTACACGTACAAAACAATAACAACTTTAACTCAATTGTTATTCAACAATACGTCATGCGTTCAATCATGGATAATGATTTAACCATCACGAAAAAGTCCAATAACGAGGTGATTTTAAGAGACCATATGTTCGATACATTATGGGGTGATGAAAATAATCACACACTGGCAAAATCATTCGCCTTAGATAAATATTTATCTAACGGTATTACTGGTCACCGCGCCTACACCATTCTCGGTTTATTCGATCATGATACTGGCGAAGTTTATCCAGATGGTGAATACGAAATCGAATTTGAATATGAATTAACTGATGGCTCTCGCCAAAACAAAAAATATGATTTAGTAATCGATAACGCTTCTCCAACCGTTGTTTCAGTTGAAGCTAGAGGTGATTATTTAAGAGTGCGTTACGGAACTGCTTCCGCGATGGGCGCAGTGACGGTCGGCGGCGTGACAGTTTTAAATCCTAAAAAAGATGAACTCGGCTTCTATGTCGATATTAGTAAAGATGAAATAAAAAACGGCCGAATCTTCTTTGTCGGTAACAACGTTGCGGGACGTGGGGTTAACGCTATCGCCCACTTTGATGACCCAGATGGTTTAATTGTCGCTAACCAAGCCTTAACTACTGCTCATAACTTTGTTGTTAATAAGGCGAGCGATGGTAATACCCTTAGCTACACTATTTCATATCTACGAAATAATGCTGCAGCGACTGTCAATGGTAACAAATTTATCACACTTAATATTCCAGAAGGGTATGACCCAAACGACGTCACAGTTATAGATTTTGATTCCACAAATGTTGGTGTAGAAACGCCATTCACCGTCTATAATCATTCGATCAGATTCCAAACTCAAAATAGTCGTTTTGATATCGTTTTTGGTGAGGCGATTACCCTTAGTTCCTTACAAGTTACATCTCCGAGCAAAACTATTTATGCAGTGAATGAAAATCTTGATACATCTGATTTATTGGTCGTTGGTAAATATAGCGATGACTCCATTAGAGAAATTAATAATTTCTCAGTTAGTAATGTTGATATGGGAACACCAGGACAAAAAGTTGTCACCGTTTCCTATTTAGATAAGAGTGCGACTTTTAATATCACAGTTGTGAATGAAGCTTTAACCGCTTTAATTGTTAAAAGTTTACCAAACAAAACCGTTTATCAAATCGGTGAAACTTTTGATCCGACTGGCTTAGTCATCAACTCTATTACTAATACTAATAAGATTGGTGTCGTCAGTGATTATGTTCTAAGCGAAGTCGATATGTTAACGGAAGGTAGCAAACTTGTTGATGTTACTTTTGATGATTTAACTATTAGTTTTGCGATTACTGTCTTGAAAGCTTCTGTAGCCTCTATTAATGTGACTAAAATGGGCAAAATCGTTTACGAAGAAGGCGAAGCTTTGGATTTAAGTGGTTTTGCTTTCGCCGCGACTTATAGCGATGGATCAACACAAGCGATTACTGACTATCGTGTCTTAGGTTTCAACGCCAATAAGGCCGGCAAACAAAAAGTAATAATTAGTTTCGGTGGAAAAACTGTCGTCTTTGAAGTGACAGTCAATCAAAAAACTGGACCAGTCGATCCTAATCCAGATAGTAGTTCAACGATTCCTTCTACTTCTTCTAATCCAGTTGTTAGTAGCGAAGTCCCAGGCTCTTCTTCCGTAGGTAGCAGTGCTCCAAGTACTGAAGTACCACGTGATAAAGGTTGCTTTGGTTCAATTACCGCTAGTTTGTCCTTAATGGGATTGACCGCTGTTTTGGGCTTAGGCTACATACTCATAAAAAGCAAAAAGAAAGTAGATTAATTGTCTTCAACAATAAAAAAGGTTAGCGTTTGCTAGCCTTTTTTCGTGGCGATTTATCGTTATTTAATCTTCGTCTTGTTCTTCTTGATGATCTCCATCATCTTCTTCATCAACATCTTCATCGTCGTCCTGGCCATATTTCCATTGGATATTTTCTTTATCAACACCATAACTCCAGTTATAACTCCAATCATTAAGTGCATATTCAACTTCGCAATAAATGATTAGTGTTTCGCTATTACAGTTAAAGGCATAGTTTCCAATGACTAGGACGTTATTAGGAATATATACCGCTACTAAGCTAGTACAATTATAAAATGCTCTAGCGCCGATATTAACAACACTAGTTGGAATATTAATAGTTGTTAAACTTGTACAATTTGCAAAAGTATATTCGCCTAGGCGAATAACCGTATTAGGAATAATTACTTCTGCTAAACTTATACAATTTGCAAACGCGTTATCATAAATGGTCACTACCCCATTAGGAATGACGATTGTCACTAAAGCTTCGCAATTAAAGAAAGCGGATTGATAAATAATTTTGGTGGTCGTTTGAATTTCGTATTCGATAATAGCTTCATCAAATACTTTAACAAGAACTAAGTATGGAGTATTGTCATTACCTAAATAAGCAACTTCGTCTTCATCAACGTAATATTCTAGATTTGTACACCCATAAAAGGTGTCATAACCGATAGTTTTAATGCCCTCAGGGATATTAATGGTTTCAAGATTTTCACAGTTATAGAAGGCGTTTTCGCCAATTGTTTCGATAGTGGCAGGTAAAGTTAATTGTGTTAAGGTAGCACAATGCGCAAAAGCCATTTTTCCAATTGAAGCAACATTTTCACCTAAGACAATTGATTGTAAACTCTCATTATTTGAAAAAGTATAGTTTTCAATAACGGTGACTCCATTTGGAATAATAATATTTGTTAACGATGTACAGTTTGAAAAAGCACTTAGTCCAATGGCCAGCAAATTCGCGCTGAGCGTAATTTCTTGTAAACTATAGGCATTAGAAAATGTATAACTACCAATACTTGTAATGGTATTTGGAATAATAATGTTAATTAGACTTGTGCACCCATAAAAAGCACTATCGCCAATGGTAGTTACGTTTTCAGGAATTTCTATATTCATTAAAGAGGTGCACCCATAAAAAGCTCGAACACCAATTGTTTCTAAGTTTTCAGGCAAAATAACAGTATCGAGACTTTTTGCGCCATTAAACATATTATTTGTTAGCTCTTTTACTCCTTCTGGAATAGTAATTTGTTTTAAATTAGTCGCATTTGCAAATGCATATTCACCAAGATTAACAATCGTGTTCGGCAAAGTGATTGAGGTCAGGTTAAAGTTATCCATAAATGCCCTACTGCCAATTGAAGTAACGGGTTTGCCTTCGATTGATTCCGGGATGACAATCGTAAAATAATATGGAAACGCACTTTCTCTTATCCCAGTGATAGTAATTTCGTCGTCTTCTTCAGCGTAAGCAAAGATGTCATTAATATGTTCTAGGATTGGGAAAACGTTATAAACTGCCATATATTCAATATTAGCAGCGACTGGCATTATTTCAGGAGTCCAACCAGAAAAAACATAATAATATGTGTCATCATTAACGCGAACGGGATTAGTTTGATCAAAAGTTGGTATTTCGTCTAATAAAACGTTTTCATCTATTTCTAAAATCGTGTCATCATAATCTTTCCATGTGACGGTAAAAGTTTGAATTGGTTCGCCACTAGAATCGCCTGTGCCAAAATTACAAGCACTTAAAAAGCCAAGCGATAAC
>JAAYCD010000022.1 GCA_012744375.1 Erysipelotrichaceae bacterium
AGTGATAGAGGTTTTCATTATCGATTGCATTCATGGATTGATAGAATGACGAGATTTGGCTATCTAAGATCGATAAGCAAGAAAGGCTGTTCGTCAGACAATTCGGCTTGCGTATGTTTCTTTGGGACATTGAAAAATGAGTTCTATTACGCTAAGGATTGGGCAATAGTTAAAAGAGAAGTGTTTATTGATGAGTATATCTATTGGTATAATCACGATAGAATAAAATTAACTCTATGTGGCTATTCACCTATTCAATATCAGTTAATGAATCAACAAATGATATAATAACTACAAAGAACATAAAGTACAAGAAAATGGTATCAATTCAGTTTTAGGTGTCATTCAAATTTTAAACTATATTTATTACGATACTTTTGAATCGTTTTTTATGAGCAAAAATCAAGTTATGTTATCAGCCTTTTTGCTCTGGACTATATTTTTCCTTGGCTTTGGTTTTGGTTGGTTGTTGTTGGTTAGATTTGCTGTTATTTCTTCGCAAAGAAGAAAACTTTGGGATAATAAAAAACAAAAGTAAAAAGAGCGCTTTTGTTTGTTAAATATTATATAAAAAACTAATCAACACATCTCCTTAAGAAAGTTAATATCATGACCATTAATTGCTTTGATTTTTTCTATTTATTTTTATTTGCTAAAAAACGACATTTTGATAAAATTATAACCAGACTACGCAGTCGACAAAACAAAGAGTAAACAATGAAATTATTGAAATACCTTAAGGAAGTTTTCTTCTCATCCTTACCACTATTGGCAATCATTATTATTGTCACTGTTTTTGCTTTTCCGTTAGCCGATTGGTTTGGTTATGTGCGCATCGGTATTGGTTATATTTTGGTATTAATTGGTCAAGCTACCTTCTTGGCTGGCTTGGATAGCAGTATTTTACCAATTGGTAAATTAGTTGGTGGTAGTGTTGCAAAACTTAATAAAATTGCTTTTGTTTTATTGTTTGGTTTCTTGTTTGGCTTAGTGGCTACACTAGCCGAACCCGCGCTTCACGTCTTGGCTTCGCAAGTTGAGATTATCGCCACTAAAATTAATTATTTTATTTTCTTGTTCGTTGTTGGTTCTGGCACTGGTATTGCAGTGGCCTTTGCGATTTATCGCACCATCAAAAACATCAACATCAAATATGTGTTTTTAGTACTTTACTTATTGATTTTCATTTTGGTTTTCTTTGTTCCAGAACAATATCGTGCCTTAGCTTTTGATGCAAGTGGTGCGACAACTGGTGACGTATCTGTTCCGTTTATCTTAACACTTGGTTTAGGTATAAGTAGGACAGTTAGTAAAAAGAAAACTTCGGATGAAAGCTTTGGTATTCTTGGGATTGCTAGTACTGGATCAATTATCGGTATATTCATCTATGGTTTGATTTTACAAACAACCCCAACTAATCCTTATAACCCAGAACAAATTGAAGGTGTTGTGCAAATCCTTGGCTCAAGTTTACTTGCAACGGTGTTAGCGATTGCACCAATCATTGTCATCTTCTTCGTTTTCCAATTTATCTTCATCAAATTACCAAGAAGGAAATTAGTGACTATTTTATTAAGTAGCTTAATTGTTTTCGCTGGCTTATTTATCTTCTTGTTCGGTATTGATTATGGCTTTGCGTATGCAGGCAATTATATTGGTGAAGTTTTTGTCGGTGATCAAACTCCCGATGCTTTCAAATATTTTTTGATTCCAATTAGTTTTATTCTTGGTTTTGCGATTACTTTAACCGAACCTGCAGTTGTGGTATTGGGGGAACAAGTAGAAGAACTAACCAATGGTTTTTTAAAGAAGATGGTCATTAAATTGAGTTTAGCCATATCTATTGGCTTAGCGAGCATATTATGTATGTGTAAGGTTATATTTAACCTTAATATCTTATTTTTCTTAGCCCCTTTATATGCTACAGCGCTTATATTGTTGCTTTTCACTCCAAAACTATTCATCGGTTTAGCATTTGATTCTGGTGGCGTGACTGGTGGGGCGATTACTAGTGCTTTTCTTACCCCTTTAACACTAGGTGTCAGCGGTGCTCTTGGTCAAGATATCCTTATCTCAGGCTTTGGTATGATTGCTTTCATTTCTGTTACCCCATTAATTATTGTGCAAATATTAGGTATAATGTATGAGCTTAAGATTAAGAAAATCAAAGAACAAGACAATCAATCGTATGAAGATGAAATTGGTTCTTTAATTTCTCCAAATCAACCTCAAGAAAGTGAGAGCAAATAATGAACTGTGAGCTGCATGTAGTGTTACTTATGGTGATTGCTCCTAGAGAGCAAAAAGAAACGTTAGTGGCTGCTTTACATGAGCACCACGCTAATTATATCAACGTGATGTTTGGTCATGGTTCTTTACATCTCAGTCCTATGGCTAGCGTGTTTGGTTTTGAGTCTGAACCAAAAAAAATCATTATTACCGCGTTTATTCGTCAAGAACAAAGTGGAGAAATGATAACTTTACTAGAAGATAAATATAAATTTAATCAAGAAAACACTGGCTTTGCCTTTACGATTCCAATAGAAAGACTTTGTCACTAGGGAGAAACATTATGGAAAATAATCAAAACATGAAAGCTTTATTCATCATCGTTAATGCCGGTTTTGCTGATCAAGCAGTCGAAGTTGCACAGCAATGCGGTGCTTCTGGAGCGACAATTCTTTCGGCTCGTGGTTCAGGGGCAAAGTTCTCTTCATTTTTAGGTTTAAATTATGAACCAGAAAGAGAAATCATTCTTAGTGTCGTCCCTCATGAGATTGCTAATAAAATCATCGATGTAATTGGTGAAAACCTCGGCAAAAATAAACCAGCGAATGGCATTTGTTTTACCATGCCAGTTGAACTGACTACCACAATTAAGAAGTAACAATTAAGTAAATATTAATAAACTGAAAACGAGTTGTTTTCAGTTTTTATTTTGACAAATGGTTAATGTGGTAGGATAATACGATGTAATTGTTATGCGTATTAAATTAATTAAATTAACCAAAAATTATTATTATCAACTTGCCGACATGATTGATGAGTGGAAAGAAGATATTGAAAAAAACAGCACCAATCACTCACCATGGGCGATATTTAAAAATGATTACCACGATTTCGATTACTATTTAGAAAATTTAGAAATAAAAGAGGCAACCAACGGCTATGTTCCTGACTCAACTTTCTTTTTATATGATGAAGAAAGAGATAAGTTGTTAGGCGCAATAAACATTCGCCATTATTTATCAGATTATCTTATACATTACGGTGGCCATATTGGTGATGGTATTAGACCAAGCGAACGAAGAAAAGGTTACGCTACATTGATGATTAAGCTTGGTTTAGAAGAGTGCAAAAAACTTGGCATTTCCCGCGTCCTAATGGTGTGCAATAAAGATAATATTGGCTCAGTAAAATCCATCATAAGAAATGGTGGAGTTCTCGAAGAGGAAATCATGGATCAAAACGGTAATTTGGTCCAAAGATATTGGATTGACTTAACTAATAAAAAGTAGAGATATAATCTCTACTTTTTTATAATGGATTATTGAAGAAATGCCCGTGTGTGTCACTCGCTTTATTAAACGTTGATTTTTTATTTGCATCACGCATTTTTTCTTGAAAACGTTTAATAGTAAGTGTCATTTCTTCGATATTTTCATCGACAAAAGACAAACGGAAGTAGTTTATGCCTTTGATGTTAGGTAGTTCATCGATGAGATTAAGTGTCTTGCTATTATAAACATTCATTGTACAATCGCGATTAAATTTTACTGGGAATGAAGCAAAATCATCTTTTAATGAGAAACGTGATTTTCGACAAGCTCCACACATATTTAATCTTTTTAATACGCAGTATTTGCTGTGCATGACTTTTGTACGACCATAAACGATGAGTTCTAAGTTAGGAGCGGTATTAAAGCGATCAATATAGTTTTTGATGAGATTATTAATTCTATCAATATTTATTTCGTGTGAAAGAGTAATTCTTTCTACGCCCATAGAAGATAAAATAGCGACAGTTTTAGCGTTGACCACATTTAACGAATAATCGGCAACAACAGGATTGGTGTGACGATAATGTTGCACTCCTCCCAAACCTCCAACAAGCACTTCATCTTCCATATTAATATAAGAAGCATTGTTACGATTAATGATGTTGCGATAATAAATATGTTTCACTCCTAAAGTTTTCGCTGCTTCATATTGCAGATCATTAGCGACTTCAACAGTTAAAATTGTCTCATGCAATTGGTGACTTTTTACATGAATGGTTTGTTCAAAACCTAAAGCAACTTCTCTAACTAAACGTTTTTCGTTTAATGTTTCAATTGCTACCCTTCTTAATTCGTTAATAGCTTTTAAAGACAAAAATACGTTATCATCTTTTTTGATAACTAACTCGTCAACTGTGTAGGGAGTACCGCCTAATTTATTCAGCTGTTTTGTAATATTTTCATCTGTAACCGGTGTAGTTTTACTTATTTCTGCTTTGCCTTCGCCTAGGACAAAAGCCTCAAAGTTTTCAAAGCGTATTTTCAATGATGTTGTTTGACCAATGTAGGCTAAAAATTCCATTTTGACTGGCAGTTTCTTATATTGCTTATTTTCACTATTTTTAAGCGTTTTATCGATAAATTCACTATCTTTAGTCTTATATACTTTCGCTCCTATTTTGACTGGAACTTGACAGTAAATAACAGCGTTTTTTGCCGCGGAAAATATTTCATTAGCAGCATAATCAAACATTTTCAAAACAGGGACAGAAATTTCTTCGAATTCGTTATCACTTTCAATTCGAATTTGATCACCCTTGTTAAGTATTTCGTTTAGGCTTAACCAAATCTTGTTATTGATTTGCTTTTCGACAGCACCGATTAAATAACCATAATTGTTTGGTTTTTCGAGATTAGTAATTTCACCGCTATCTGCTTTATTTAAAAAACCTTTTGTGTAAGTACGATTGAACACTTTAGCAAAATCACGCTTATCTACTTGCTCTTGATCAATAATTTGTCGATATAAGCGTGTCACGGCTCCGACATAAGCTGGTTCCTTCATCCTGCCTTCAATTTTGAATGAATCAACAAAATCCATATCTTTAATAAAATTAGCAGTATTTAAGTCTTTCATTGATAGAAGATAACCTTTTGTTAAGGCTTTGTTATTATCTTCAATATCCACTAGTGTATAAAGCCGACGACAGCAGCCTGCACAACGACCGCGATTGCCACTTCTTTCGCCAATCATTGAACTCATTAAACAGTTGCCTGAATAAGAAACGCACAGCGCACCATGAATAAAGGTTTCCACTTCTATGCCTGTAATTTCTTTAATTTTTCTTAAAGTGTCAAGTGGAGTTTCTCTAGCATATACGACGCGTCTAACACCAAGCTCTTGCACAAGCTTTGTGCCTTCAACATCATCAATACCCATTTGCGTAGACGCTACTGCCTTAATCGAAGGATAACGAGAAATAATATAGGTTAAAACTGCTAAATCTTGTACGATAATGCCATCAACATGAATTTGCGCAAGGCGATCGATAAGTTGGTAAACATCTTTTTCTTCTTCGTCGTAAACAATGGTATTTATTGTCACGTATATTTTAACATTTCTTAAATGTGCAAAATTTGTCAATTCTTGTAAATTGTCCAAATTAAAATTAGCCGCATAAGCACGGGCATTATATTTATCTAATCCAAGATAAATAGCATCAGCGCCATTAGCAATAGCGCTATAGAAAGCTTCAATAGTTCCCGCAGGGGCTAATAATTCATGCATAGAAATAATATACCACAATAACTGGTCCCGATTTACAATACCACTAATTGGTATAACTAAAAAGAAAATTACATCATTCAAATAATCATTGCTTCTTTATAAATAATATAAAGTCAAGTATGATTGATAGCGTGAAAAAGTTAGAATTATTAGCCCCGGTAGGCGACTTTGAAAGATTAGTGACTGCCATTCACTTCGGTGCTGATGCTGTTTATTTTGGCGGCAAGCATTTTGGTTTGCGCGCTTTTGCGCACAACTTCGACTTAGAGGAGATAAAACAAGCAGTTACATATGCACATGCTCATAATGTAAAAGTATATATTACTGTTAATATCATCGCCCACAACCCTGATTTCGTTGGTTTATTAGATTATCTAAAATATTTAGATGAAATTAAAGTTGATGGAGTAATTGTTTCTGATTTAGGTGTCGCTAATTTGGTGAGCAATCATACCAAGCTTGAACTTCATGTTTCTACACAAGCAAATATCACCAATAGTGAAGCGGCAAAAGTGTGGGTAAAGTTTGGGGCCAAACGTCTAGTTTTAGCGCGAGAACTAACAATTAGCGAAATAAAAGATATTAAACAAGCGGTCGGTGAAGACATTGAAATCGAATGCTTTTGTCATGGAGCCATGTGCATTTCATATTCTGGAAGATGCTTGTTGTCGAACTACTTTACAGGTAGAGACTCTAATAAAGGTGCCTGCGCTCAAGCTTGCCGCTGGAGTTATACTTTACATTCAAATTTTGATCAAAAACCTGTTGAAGGTTATTTTCCTATTGAGGAAGATGGTCGTGGCACTTATATCTTAAATAGCAAAGATATGTGTTTAATTAACCACATTGAACAACTAGTTGAAGCAGGTGTGACTTCTTTTAAGATTGAAGGGAGGATGAAAACCCCTTATTATGTCGCAACAACAGTTAATGCCTATCGCCGGGCGATTGATAATTATTTAACAAACAAAGAACCCACTTTCAACTATGTTGAAGAACTCGAAAAAACTTCGCATCGACTATTTACTACCGGCTTTTATTTTAACGATGAGTTTAAAACTAACCCAAATGAAGCCGCGCCGATTCAAAGCCATGATTTTATCGCCGTAGTGCTTGAAGATAGTCAAGATGGTTATACATATATTGAAATGCGCAATAAATTTAAACTTAATGATGTTTTAGAAATACTTTCGCCAAGCGAACTATTTAACAATTTGTTTGTAGTGAAAGAAATTGTTAATGAAGAGCGACAAAATCTTGAAATGGTTAATAAAGCCCAACAACGCGTTTATATAAAAACCGACAAAATCCTACTTAAAAAATACGATATCCTCAGAAGAAAAAGGAGTGACCATCATGACTCTCAAGAACAATAAAATTTATCGCGCTATTGTTATTCCTATTTGTGTAATCCTTTGCTTTATTGGTCGTATTATCCCGCCTTTTCCAGGATTAACTAGCGATGCAACGTCCGTCATCTTAATTTTTATAGGCTCACTTATTCTATGGCTGACTATTGGTATCGATTGGCCAAGCTTATTGTGTATTTTTGCTTTGTTATTTTTAGATAATGTGACCGTTAACTCGATATTTGCTAGTGGCTTTGGTAATGCCACACTTATCTTTTTGATGTTCACTTTTGTTTGTACTTACGCTTTAACCAAAACCTCATTAATCAAAAGAATTGCCATTGGTTTTATTAATAATAAAATCGCAAGAAAAAGCGGTTACTTTTTTATTTTATTTTTCTTAAGTGCCGTCTTGGTACTTGGTTTATTCATATCTCCAACGGTTTTATTTATCATTATCTTACCAATCTTAGAAGAAATATTTGCTGTCGCCCAAATTAAAAAAGGCGAACGCATTGCTTCAATTTTAATGATGGGATTAGGTTTTACCGTTTCTTTAAGTAGCGGTATGACAACTATTTCTCACGTCTTTCCTGTTTTAGCGATGTCAGCAGCGGGCATTAGCGTTTCGCCAATTGCTTATATGGGTATGGCTATTCCAACTGGCTTGCTTGTTTTCATAGTTATGTATTTGATATTCATTTTCTTCGCTAAGCAAGATATTGATCGATTAAAAAATCTCGATGTATCGAATTTAAAAAATAATCTTGCTCCAATAAATAAAAAAGACATCATTACTTTAGTAATTTTCCTAAGCGTTGTCGCTTTATGGATTGTTCCGAGTTTTTTTGAAGGAATTTGGCCGCAATTTTATGCTTTCTTTAATAAATATGGAACAGCGATGCCGCCAATGCTAGGGGCAATTTTGCTATGTGTAATTCACGTTGATGATCAGCCATTAATTAAAATTGATGATGCGTTAAAAAACGGTATCCCTTGGGGTAGCATCATGATGTGCGTTGCCACGCTAGCATTGGGCGCAGTTTTAACCAATGATAATGTCGGTTTAAAAGCTTATTTGCAAACTAATATTGGTGCTTCTTTATCCACTAGTTCAGTGGTGGTGTTATTAATTGTTTTCACTACTTGGGCAGCACTGCAAACAAATCTTTCCTCAAATATGGTCACTGCGACATTAGTGGCCACAGTGGCTGCTAGTATCTTGGCGAGCAATAGTGCGCTCATTAATTTTAATGCTGTGATATGTTTAATTGGCATGCTTGCAAGCTTTGCCTTTGCAACACCTCCAGCCATGCCACATATCGCTATTGTCGCTGGAAGCGAATATAGTTCGACCAAAGATGTGTTGGTTTTCGGTTCCATATTAACGGTCGTTTCCATCATTTTTGCCTGTTTAGTGGGCTATCCACTTGGCACTTTGCTTATGTAAGGAGAAATAAAATGGACAAGTTATTACAATGCCGTCAAAAAATCGATGAGATCGATACCAAAATAATCGAATTATTTGAAGCGAGAATGGATGTTATTAAAGATGTGGTGGCTTATAAGCTAGCCAACAATATGCCGGTGCTCGATGCTTCCCGAGAAGTCGCGATGCTTGAAAAAATTTAAAAAAAATCCGCAACGCGGAATATGCTTCATATTATCCAAATATTCTCTTAGCTTTTTTATCTGCAAGTCGCAAAATGCAAGAAGAGTTAATTGACAAAGCGCAACTTTAATAAGTCTCAACTTTAACTAGTATATTTTGTTGATAGGTTACTTTTAGTTTGAAATAAGGTTGATGGTTGATTAAAAGTGGCAGGAAAGACTTATCGCCCTCCCACATAGGATAATCGTAAATGTCATTAATAGGAATCCATCTTAATTCGCCTTCGTTACAGCTAATTAAAGAGCCAGAAAAATCACTTATTTCATAAACATACATGATCTCATGGTAATTATCGTTAATAAAAATGACTTCACCCGCGATTTCTAAAGAATGGACATCTAAGCCAGTTTCTTCTTTTACTTCCCTAATCGCCGCTTCGTTAGGCGTTTCGCCTGGTTCAAGCTTTCCACCCACACCAATCCATTTACCCTCATTATAGTCATTTTTTTTCTTATTACGAAAAAGTAAAAGATATTGGTCATCTTTTTTTAAATAACACAAAACAGTTGGTCTTAGATAAGTCATACAACTATTATCTTATAAATTTTTGCAAAAAGATACGACAAAAAGAAGCAAAAGCTTTGCTTTTTTAGAAATAGAGATTTTAGCTTCAATTAATCTCTTTTAATGTTTTCAAAAACTTGATTA
>JAAYCD010000024.1 GCA_012744375.1 Erysipelotrichaceae bacterium
CAATCTGGAATTGCTGACTATAAAGGTAAGATGGTCAAACATGGATCCGGATATCTCAGACAGGCATTAATGAATGTTGTTGAGACGATGATGATTCACGCTCCGGTGTTTTACGACTTCTACCATAAGAAGCGTGACGAGGGCAAACCTCACCGAGTTGCCTTATCTCACTTAGCTCGTAAGCTAGTAAGACTAATTTATAAGTTAGAAACAAGTCACTCTCGTTTCGACTTAATTAATTCTAAGTAATCGCTAGTAGCGAGTGATTACTTTGTAATCTATAAGAGAAAGTTCCACAAAGAGAACTGTTTTCGTTATACAAATAAATATTCCTCTTGATTTTTAATAGTTAATTACCTCACTTCATAACTTTATCATAATCTTTTTTAATTTTTTCACTAGAAATATGCGTATATATTTGTGTGGTCGCGATGTTCGTGTGTCCAAGCATTTCTTGGACAACCCTTAATTGGGCCCCATGATTTAATAGGTGCGTTGCAAAAGAATGCCGCAGCGTATGTGGAGATACGTTGGTCGAAATACCAGCTTGCAAAGCATACTTCTTTACTTGCTTGAAAAAATAGATGCGAGATATTGGCTCGCCGTTACGAGATAAAAACAAATATTTGCTCGACTTGTTCTTAGAAAAATTACGTACTTCATTAATATACCGAGTTATATATTCAATTGTAAAGTCTGCAATTGGAACTTTTCTTTCTTTTGCCCCTTTTCCAAAAACAGTGACTACCCCCTTAGTGAGATTGACTTGTCCTTTTTCAAGCTTAATGAGCTCGCTTACACGCAAACCAGACGCATACATGGTTTCTAACATCGCTTTATCTCTTAAGCCACTAGGAGTTGAAAGATTAGGAGCGTTTAGTAACAAATCAACTTCATCTTCGCTCAAACAGTTTGGAAGAAGTTTTGGTTTCTTTGGGGTTTCAATTTCTGGAATGTTGCCTTGATAAAATCCCTCTTTCTTTAAGAATAGATAAAAACTTCTCGTTGAAGAAAGTCTCCTTAAGGCTGTTGCAATTGATAAACCTAAAGATAATTCGAATCTTAGAAATTCATATAAATCAGATTCTAATAAATCTTCGGTTGATGATTTGTTTTTGAAATATTGAAAGAAGGCTTCCAAATCTTCTAAATAAGAAACCCATGTTTGTGGTGATAAACCTTTTTCCACTAAAACGTATTGATGAAAACTATCGACGGCATCAGCGATGTTCATTTTTATCTACCTCACTAGCTCTTTTCAAAAGTGGCTTTTTTAATGAACGATTAATTTCATTAATTAAAAGTTTGGTCGTGCTTTCTTCCTCATATTTTTCATAGTCAAATAGCGACATTTGAACAGCCATCTCTTTTAGATCAATCAAATTTTGCAATGTAATTCCGACTAAACGGACAGTAAGCGAATTAAAGTTAGTTTGAAATAATTGTTTAGCTTGTTGATAAATTGTATTCCAATCATTGAACGGATTTTCTAAAGTGTGTGATTTATTATGACTTTTGAAACCTTGATCTTTGACAACGATTTGTACCGTGTAGCCCAACTTATCTTCCTTTTTGGCTCTAAAACTTACTTCTTGCGCTAAGTCGACAAGATATTTGTCGATAACTAAATAGTCATCGGTATCGTAAGGTAAGGTAGTTGAGTTGCCAATTGATTTAGGATCGTCTCTTTCTAGTTCGATTTCGTCTGACCCTCTTCCTTCTAGCCAATCACGAATTACTCCTTCAGATTTTCCGAGTAATTCAATAGTCTGCTTTTCTTGCTTAACGATGCGGTCATATAAGTCGCCAATCGTATTTATACCCAAACTTCTTAATCTAGGTGCGGTTTTTTTACCAATTCCGTACATCGCTTCGATTTTTAAAGGAAAGAGATACTTTTTGATTTCGCTTTTGCGAATAATTGTTAAACCCATCGGTTTTTTAAAGTCACTTGCCATCTTGGCCAAAAACTTAGTTATTGAAACGCCGATTGAACACTTTAGCTGTGTTTCTTTATATAAATCGAGTTGCATTTGGCGAAAAAAACCAACTACATCCTTTTGCCCCTTGATAGCTTCAGTAAAGTCTGCAAAACATTCATCAACTGAAGCGACCTCAACAAATTTAGTGTATCTTCTAATGAATTTAAAAAATGTTTTACTCATCACAGAATAAAATCGATAGTCTCCAGGCATCAAGATTAATTGCGGACATAAACTCTTAGCCTTAAACGTTGGCATTCCTGAGCACACTCCAAATTTTCTTGCTTCATATGAGCAAGTTGAAACAATCCCAGCGCGTCCTTCGCGGCCAACAGCCACAGGTTTATTTTCTAAGGCGGGATTTTTAATTTCTTCACAACGAACAAAGAAAGCGTTTAAGTCAATATGAACGATAACTCTAGCCATAAAACTATTATAAAACAATTAAGATTATGTTAACATGAAAACGTCGAAAAAAAGAAACAGCTTGTACTGTTTCATTTGTTAATTCAAATCGAAAATCAGTATATACATAGTATAAAATACTAAAATTAAACTAAATATTAACTAATTATTATTCTTTAGCATTGACGACTTTTTCGACCTTTTCTTCTGCGTCTTTTAAGGCTTTCTCGAGTCTTTTAACGATTTGTTGCCCTTCTTGATAAAGTTTTAAACAAGTGTCTAAGGGCAAAGTTTCAGAAGATATGGCTGTGACTATTTCATCAAGTCTCTTCATCTCTTTTTCAAAATCAAAGTTTTGTTCCATTTATATTTCCCTCCACCTCTAAGACTTCACTATTAATAATGCCGTCTTTGATATATGTTTTGATATGTTGGCCTTTTTTCACATTTTTCAAACTAGTGATTGGTTGTCCCTTATCATCCAGTGTCATACTATAACCTCGTTTAACGACATTTTCGGGGTTTAATGTTTCTAATGTCAATGTTTTATGTTTAAGGATATCTTGATGATGTGAGATGATTTGCTTGATTCTAACATCTAATGTTTCTTTATAAGAAACAACATCTTCCTTCATCCTATTAAGCCGATTAATCCAAGTGTCTAACGCCAGTGCTTTAGGTTTTAATACTTCGCGATAATGGTTGATTACTTGTTTTAAGCGATTGTTAAGATCTACTTTGTATTCTTTTACATCTTCTTCAATTCTTTTTAAACGGCCTTTCAAACTTTCTTCCATATCTTGAAGTGCAAAGGCAAGATGCGTTTCAATTTCTCGTCGGTCGACGGTTGCCAGTTCAGCTGCACCAGTCGGCGTTGAAGCTCGCTTATCAGCGACGTAATCCACTAAAGTGAAGTCGATTTCGTGACCAACACAAGCGATTACGGGCATTTTGCTTTCGGCAACAGCTCTAACAAAGGCTTCATCATTAAAAGCGCTTAAATCTTCGCTAGCCCCTCCACCACGGCCAATTAATAATGTATCCAAAGGATATTCCTGCGCTAATTTAAAGGCATGAAGTAATTCTTTAGGCGCATTATCGCCTTGAACCGCACTATAAAAGACATATATATCTGCAATTGGATATCTTCTTTTTAAGTTGAAGAGAATGTCTTTTATGGCAGCACTATTCGCTGCGCTTATTACGCCGATGGCTTTGGGAAATAAATTAATTTTTCTTTTTCTAGATTCGTCAAACAAACCTTCGGCCAATAGTTTCTTTTTGAGTTTTTCAAGTTCTAATAGAGCCGCGCCAGCCCCAACTTCTTCCATTTGATTAACAAGAATTTGATAAGTGCCACGTGCGGGATAAACATCAACCGAACCAAACAAGACCACTTCCTGCCCATTATCTGGTTTGAAAGTAAGTTTTCCAGCATAATTAGCAAACATTATCGCGGAAATTAATGCTTTATCGTCTTTTAAGGAAAAATAAAGGTGACCATTACTGGCTAACTTTAAATTTGAAATTTCGCCCTTAACATATATGTATTGTAAACGCCCATCATTACTAATCAGTTTTTTAATATACTGATTAACGTCACTAACGGTGAGAACAGGACGACCATTTACCATTTATAGCACCTCGTCTAAGATTGCATTAATAAATTTGGCTTGTTTTTCTTCGATATATTTTTTCGCTAATTCAACAGCGATATTAATCACAATGCGTTTGTCAACTTTTTCTACATAATAGAAATGCGCATAACTCATTAAAAGAATGGCCTGACTTAATAATGGTAAGCGCGACCACTTCCAATCATTTAGGTGTGGAATAAAGGCATTTACCATCTCGCCATAATGCGTTAACACGGCAACCAGTAAGTTCTGTGCATAAACACTATGCTCTTTTAGTGGCATGCCCGTAATCTCGAAAATGATTTCATCGATATTACGCGCGGAGTATTTGTCCTGAGCTTTAAAATCATTTAAAACATCATAAATGACAGTCATTATGATGTAGTTTTCTTGGTTTCTAGATATTTTTTCCATAAAAAAAGAGATTAAATCATCGAAATGACCTTAACTTGCACATCAAAAGGCACTTGCTCTGTAGCAATTAAGAAGGCGTTCGTAATCTCATTTTGAATGGTAGCGGTTACTTCTTGTAAATTGGTGCCTTTAACGACATCAATTGCCACCCAAACGTGGACGATGCCGTGTCTAATGGTCGTTTGCACTGGCCGATTCAAGCGAATCTTTTGATTTCTTTTCATGTGCGCACTGCTCATGGAAATGCCAGGGACAACAGCTAAAGCAGATGCGACGAGTGCGTCAAAAACACCGAGCGAAATGCCGATCTTTCCTTTTTTAGCATAGTTATCGATGTAAACGTAATTGGCCATTGTTTTCCTCACTAATAATATATCTTAAATATATTGAGGGTGCAAAACAATAATTAAGCACCTAGGTGTATAAGTTTACTTGAAATACATTAAAAAAAGCAAGATGAAAACAAAAACGTTAATTGAATAATTAATTGCAACTTCCTCAAAATATAAGTTTAAAA
>JAAYCD010000099.1 GCA_012744375.1 Erysipelotrichaceae bacterium
TGGAGAGTTTCAGTCTCAATAACAGGTTTTTTTGAGCAAAAAATAAATTTCTACAGAGCGCTTCCCAAAAATACGCACTGCGCTGAATGGACTAAGGGATTCAAAAATGTAGGGAAGCCTTTGCCAAAAGCAAAGTAAATTCTAGCCTTATCTGCGCGAAAATGTAAAGCCAATACCAATGGAATATCCGCTTCCATTTTCGGTAGCTTCGTTGCTCTCGTCGGAAATTACGAATACACTAACACTAACTTCAATGCCTACATAAGTCCGTTTGGAAAGACTTCATTGGTTTCCAAGAAACAAATTAAAGCCACCACAAAAACCACCGATATTTTCAACACCACCCATAAAAACCGAAATTGAGCCCCCAAGATACAAATTGGCAAAATCATTCGAGAGACTGGTCAGGGGAAAAAACTGAATGCCAGCCCCATTTCCATAAGCAATCGCTGATTTTTTGATATGTTTTTCTACAATTTCATCGTTTTCTTCATCAACGACACCATCGTAATAGCCATCGGTTATTTCAAAAAAAATATTACCAAATAAAGCTACACGGCCCTTTATAAATACACCGACTCTAAAGTCGATAAGTGGGCCAAAGCCAGAATACTTCATGTCAATACTATTCTCGCTATGAATGTATTCTTCATTAAATTGCTGATAAATCGCCATAACAGACGACTCAAAGAAAAACGAGTTTTGTTTTTCTGCAATTTCAGCATCATCTATAAGTTCTTGTATTATGGCAAAGGAAAAGTTAGACAGAAGAGCAATAAACAAAATTAACTTTTTCACCATTATCATCACTGCTCCAGATATTTAATGCGGTCGTTCATATGGGGCGTGCAGTACAAGATATAGATCTTTGTGATTCATATCCCACCTAGCGACCCACTTGTCTTTTTGTGACAATCGGCTGAATACAATGTTTTTCTAAAAGTCTTGGTTTTATGCCGTCGTCTTTATTCACTTCTTAATTGATTCATTGAACTTAGATCAGATGTATTATAAAAATATAATAAAAAAAGACCCTTTTTATGAAAAGGGCCTTTTTGAAATAAAATCAATTGATGTTTAATTTAGTTGTTTCTTTTTTTGAGCTACTTTTTTCACTTTATGGAACAATGCATTTGGAAGCCAGAAGAATGTTGGGATTAAATACATTGTTAAAATGGCTGAAACAATTAATCCACCAATACAAGCAATACCCATTGGCTGAGTCATAGCCGCTGATTTTCCACCAATACCAAGAGCAAGAGGCAATTGAGCAATTGCTGACGCAATGGTGGCTAATGCAATCGCTTGGAACTTGGCCTCCGAGGCTTTTAAGATTGATGAACGCCTTCCCATGTCAGTAGTTCTAAATAATCGATTGGCTTCATCTAACAGAAGAATCGCATTATTGACAACCACACCAATTAACATCACTATAGCCATAAGAGAAATCACGGAAATGCTCTTTCCTGTGATAACTAAAGAGCCAATCACACCAATACCACCCATTGGAATGGTAGTTAAAATGATGAATGGTTGAGAGAACGACTCTAATAAGGCGACAAGAAGAATGTAGGTCAAAAGAATAGCCATAATAATCGCTGCTATGAATTCTTCCACCATTTCATTTTGCATGTCTGCGCTAGCACCAAATGAAAATGTTACGCCTTCTGGTAGATTCTCAATTTGAGATGTGGCTTTAGTCACTTCTCCCATGATTTGACCTGAAGTATAACCAGGAAGCAGGTTCATAGATATTGAAACTAAACGTTGTTTACTTTTTCTAGTAATTTGGTTTGCCCCTTGTTTACGTTCAATATCAAATAGAACTTTTGCTGGTACATACCCTTTAGGCGTTAAAATAGGCAAATCAGCAATGCTATTTAGGTCTTTAAGATCATTCTTATCTAGTCGGACATAAATATCGTACTCTTCACCATCTTCGGTATAGGTACTTGCTTCATAACCGCTCATATAGATATAACCAATAGTGCTAATGGCTTTTGCTGTAATACCATATTCAGCAAGAGCAGCTCTATTTGGTCTTAGAACAAATTCGGGCTTGCCTTCTTCATAAGAGGATTTAATTTCTACAGCACCTTTAATTCCTTGAATTTTATCCATAGCAAGTTGAGTTGCCTTTAGAACAGAGTCAGGATTTAATCCCATGACTTCAAAAACAACATCTCCTTGTTGCCCTGCGCCCATTTCACTTGCATTCACGCTTTTAACGGTGACATAAGCATCTGGAATATTAGCGAGCAATAAACGTAGAGAATCAATGATTTGATCAGTGGAACGTGTTCTTCCTTGATCCAATTCAACAAGATTCATTTTTATATTTCCAGCATTTGCGCCGCTCATACTGTTGTTTCCGCCAATAGAAATATTGTATCTTTCGAGCTCTGGTATATCAGCAATACGTTTTTCTACATCAAGTATTACAGCATTTGTTTTTTCAATATTAGTTCCGCTAGGAAGTTCTATCTTGATGTTAATAATACCTTCGTCTTGTTTAGGCATCATTTCAACAGTTAAGAACTGAGTAGCTAAAATTGCCGTAAAAACGATGACTCCTAAAACGGAGAATACTTGAACGACAACACCAACTCTAGAAAGACAGAAACTTAACGTTTTTAAATAGAGGCTTCGAATCAAATCCATTATTTTTGGGAAAATGGAAAGTAGTTTTGAAATAATATTTTCTTTCGGTTCTACAAAGGTACCATCAGCATTCCTTTTGCGTCCTTTATACAAATAAGCGGCCATCAAAGGAGTTAAAGTAAAAGTCACTAAAAGCGATACAAATGTGGCAAACACCATTGTTAAACCAAAACTTCTAAACATCACGCCAGCAACAGACTGCATAAATGCGATAGGAACAAATACGCAAACGTTTGTTAAGGTAGATGCCATGATAGCGACCATAATCTCAGATGTTCCTTTATAGGCCGCTTCTTTTGGTTCTAAACCGTCATTAATTTTGGTAATAATATTTTCTAGAACCACAATCGAGTTTGTGACGAGTAGACCTACAGAAGATGATAATGCCATCAAGGTCATCACGTTGATTGTAAATCCTGCAAAATACATAAAGGTAAAGGCACCAATCACGCAAACAGGCATGGTCACAGCGGCAATAAACATTGAGCTAAACTTGCCAAGGAATAGTAATAGAATTCCCGCTGTTAAAATAATAGCCATGATGATATTAGAGAGCACGTTATCTACGGATTCTCGAATAGCAAGAGATTTATCGTAAATCAAATGAATTTCAAAACCTTCAGGAAGCGTTTTATTTAGATTTTCTACAGCTTTTAAAACGCCATCTGCGACAGCCACAACGTTGGCGTCAGTTCTCTTTTTAATAGACAAACTAACTGCATTAATACCATTATAACGTGAGGCCGAGTTAATTTCTTTAATGGTATCTTTAACAACAGCAATATCACTTAATCGAATGGTTCCTTTAGCGGTAGGAATCTCTAAAGCGCGAATTTCATCGGTGCTCCTAAATTTACTGTCTAAGCGAATGTTGGTGTTTTTAATGTTTCCTTTCATTTCACCAAAAGGACCAGTAAGATTGGCTTGCCCAACAATGCCCATAATGGTAGCGATATCTACAGTATGAGAAACCATTGCTTCTTTATTCAATTCAATGGAGATTTCTCTTTCAGTACCACCAAAAATATCTACACTCGCGACTCCAGGGACAGAGGAAATTTTAGGATTAATAAAGTCGTCTGCAAGAGTACGTAATTCCGTTTGATCCACTGGACCTGTTAGTGCAAAGTCAATAATGGATTGCCCATTGATATCCACTTTTTGAATAATGGCATCTTCAACGGCATCTGGAAAACTTAATTGAACGGCTTCAATTTTTTCTCGGACATCGTTTGCCGCCACATCGACATTGATGCCCATATTAAACATCATCACGAAAATGGCATAATTTTCGAGAGCATACGCTGTCGTATAATCAATACCATCAATTAACTCCACTTGATCTTCAATGGGTTTAATGATTGTGGATTCTAATTCCTCAGGGCTAGCCCCAGGATACACCACGACCGCTGTGACGACTGGAATTGTAAAATCTGGAAGCATATTTACAGCCATCATTCGGTAGGTGTATATACCAAAGACCACTACCGTTAATAGAACCATCAACATGGTGATGGGTTTATAGATACTCGCCTTAATCATGCGGATCTCCTAGTTTTGGTCCACGATGAGGACTTTATCGCCTTGGTTCATTTTAGACATCCCTTCAATCATCACGATGTCAGAGAGTTCTATTCCACTTTGAATCTGTGTGTATTTAGCGTCAGCAACACCTAGTGTCACTAGTTTACGACTTGCTTTTCCTTCGTCGATAGTCCACACATAGTTATTTCCATTTTGATAAACGATCGCTTCATTTGGAACCGCAATGCCTTCTATATTTTTAGCTGCAATTTTAGTGGTAACAAACATGCCTGGTAGCAATTGGCGATCTTTATTCTTAAACGTAATTTCTACAGGGAAGAAACGGGTCATTTCGTTAGCGGCCATAGGAACCTTTGTAACTTTTCCTTCAATAACCTTGTCGTTAATTTCGATAGAGGCTTTTAAACCTTTTTTGAAAGCACCAATATCTTTTGTAGAAACAGGAATTGTTAAAATCACTTCGTTAAGTTGAGCGATTGTGAAAAGAGGTGAACCTAATTTAGGTACTTGGCCTTGTTCTATATCAATAGATGTGACTACGCCATTACTTGGAGAAAGTATAACAGAGGCACGTTTTGCTGTTTCAAGCCCCATTTTGGCTAAGCGTAGTTGCATTTCAACTTGTTCGAGGTCTTGTTTTGAAATACCACCTTTCGCATATACCTCTTGCATACGTTTGGTAGAGGCTTCTAGGAGCTTGACCTGTTCTTCTGCTTGTTCTTTACCTGTATTATCTCCAGTGAAAAAATACTCTGCAAGAACTTGGTCTTTCTTTACAGTACTTCCAATACTGACTTTAATCTCTTTAATGGGATCAGCCATTTTGGCAATAGCTGATACTTGTTGCTTTCCAGAAATTGCACCGCTAAAAGTTCTATAATCGGTAAGTGTTTGCTTGCTTACTGGAGTGACCTTTGCTGGTTTACCTTTTTCTCGTTGAATTTCTTCAATGGTTGTCTTTTTGCTTGGTTCGTCTTTTTTAGGTGCTTCACATGCAGCTAGAAAGCAAGAACATAAAACAGTGGTAAGTAGGAGGAGCTTTTTTTGAATTGTCATAATAAACCTCTTAATATTCTCCGGTGGCTTTTAGTAAAGCGTTATAAGCAGTGTTCCAATCAACGACTGCGGACATGTAATCTAATTTGGCGTTTCTTAAA
>JAAYCD010000111.1 GCA_012744375.1 Erysipelotrichaceae bacterium
TACGTATGCCACTACTAAATCTAATTCTTCGTTTGGAAGTGTTTTCCAGAAACCAAGAGCTTCTTCCCAATAAGCATTTAATGTTGGGTCAGCCTTAATTTCTGCTAATGATTTTTTATCAAGAGCAAGTGAAGCGGCTCTACATTCTGCTGGAGACATATCTGTTGCTCCATACGCATAAAGAATAATAAAGAAGCCATAGTTCTTGACGTTATCGGCCCAAGATGGGTTGTTAGAGAGGAACCAAGAAATAACTTCGTTACTTTCGCCAGCGCTCCAAGCATCACCATCAGTGTAAGCACTTAATGGGAAGGATCTGAAGAACAAGCTGGCATCATCAGCTGGATCATAAACATCAGCGAATGATCTTCCACTGAAATAACCTTCTGAGCCTTGATATAAATAGTTCTTAGCGTTATGAATGACTGTTGAACTATTGTAGAAACTATCAGCGCGATAGTTATAGAACAATGGATTCAATTGTTCTTGCATTGTGTAGACAAAGTCTTCTGCCTTAATTGCTGTGCCGTCATCCCACTTTAAGTCATTTCTTAAAGTAAATTTATAGGCATAACCTTTTGTCGCAGCGGCTGGGACGGCATAATCAGCTTCACCAGCAAAATCAGCTGTAACGTCTTCAAGAGTTGTGACAGCGTTATAATCGACTTTGTAACCACCAGGAACGATTTTGTTTTCAGAATCAAATTCGAAGTCGAATGAAAAGAAGGAACCAGAGATGTAATTCATGATTTGAGTATCATTATTATCTTGGTATGTTAATTCGTTCCAGTTGGATGGAGAAACGGTTGTATAGTCATTGTAGGTGTAAGTAACAGGTCCAGCAACATAAATGTTGAACTTGACGGACTTGCCACCACCTGCAACGATGGTAACTTCCTTTTGACCAGGAGTGTCAGTGGTAAAACCATTAACAACATATCCGCTTGAAGGAATATCTTCGAAGGTGCCATCGGACATCTTATAGGCAACTTCTAAACCTTCGTTACTTGGTGCTTCACCAATATTGTAATAGGTCTTAGTTGGGAAAGATTTAATGACCACTTCTAATGGAGTAGGAACTTTAACTGTAATCGTAATGTTAACAGTTTTGTTGCCGTATGTAAGTGTGAGAGTTTTGGTTCCAGCAGTAGTCATATCAACTTCTGATGCGACGACTTGATCTGTGACGTCAATAACTTCGGCATTACTTAAAAGAGCATTGACTTCTAAACCAGTTAAATCCAATTCTTCATTGCGTTCGTATTCGACTTTATCTGGGGCTTTTGCCACAAAGATAGAAATAACATTAACCGAAACGATCGTAATTTTGAAGGAGGTTGTTTTATCTCCAGCAGTTACCACTACGTCAACTTGACCAGCAACGTCCATATCCGGAGCAGTAATGGTATATTCGTTAGCCGCTAACACTCTAGTGGTGCCGTTTGAATAAGTGGCTGTAACGACGATACCAGCCGATTCAAAATCATCACCTTCATAATAAATGACTTTTGTTGGGTTGGTAGTCACAGAGATTGCCGTCATTACGACTGGCGCGACTGATGAGGACGATGGGACACTTGATACTGGGGCTGTGGAAGATGGAGCCACCGAAGAAGATGGAGCCACCGAAGAAGATGGAGCCACCGAAGAAGATGGAGCTTCCGAAGAAGATGGAGCAGCCGAGGATGTACCTGTACGAGGGCCGAACCAATCATCACAACCAATAAGAGAACCCATTGCCATTAAAGAAGCAACCGCCATAATGAGCAACGATCTTTTGTTTTTTCTCATATTCTTTCTCCTTTCTCGTGCTCTTATTAAGGGCACGCTTATAATATGATATTTCTACCATACACCGATTTAAAAAATTAGTAAAATATTTTTTGCAATTTTAAACAACAAAAAACCTATCAAACCTTCATCCTTTATTAAATAAAAGATAAAAATTCTCTTAATTACATATTATCTGTAACAGTAAATTAGGATACTTTTATCATACGCCTTTAATCGTAAATTTGTCTATGATTTTTCAAGACCAAAAAATATTATTACTATGTAATAACACATTACTGACTGATAAAGACTATGAACATCATGACCAAATTGTCATTATTTTTTGTACAAATCCAATACGCACAAATATTTAAATGCTTTTTTTATAATAATAAGTTAACAACCATTAGTTGAATTGTTTATTTTTGGTTTAATTTTTTGGTTTAGCAGAAACCTAACTTCTAAAACTTGTGAAGCGTTTGTCAAACGATAGAACATCCACCATCCACGACCACATGGATAAAGTTGTTCCCACACCTTGCGCGCGTATGCACTAAGTTTATTATAAATTTTATTTATTGTTTATTCTTGGATTTGAAAGGCAATATAAAGGCCATTTTTTTCTGGATGAATATAACAAAGTGAATGTTTATTAACGCGATAATTAATGCCCCAACCTTTGGTTTTTGAATTTTCGATAATCACTTTTTGTAGTGGATAATCTTGAGCCAAAAGTTGTTCCAAAGCATACCAATCTTCTTTGTAAGATGAA
>JAAYCD010000092.1 GCA_012744375.1 Erysipelotrichaceae bacterium
ATATTTCTTCCGAATCTAGCTAATACA
This sequence comes from Erysipelotrichaceae bacterium, assembly GCA_012744375.1. GTDB lineage: Bacteria > Bacillota_I > Bacilli_A > RFN20 > CAG-826 > RUG14515. Next base: position 28 of record JAAYCD010000092.1, read on the forward strand.
TCTTGGTTAGAAAGATCTTCTGACATGGTGTTCATCATAAATAATTTCCTCCCATAACCTTATTATAATACAAAATTAGCACTCTGCAAGTGAGAGTGCTAATTTATTTATTTAATATAAAATATTAAGTCTAGCTTAAGGCTACATCAAGAATCATCATGAGCACAAAGCCAATCGTTAAACCGATGGTGGCTAGATTAGAGTGTGGGCCTTCATTAGCTTCGGGAATAAGTTCTTCAACAACGACATAAATCATACAGCCCGCGGCAAAGGCGAGAGTAAATGGAAGAATAGCAGTCACAAAGAAGGTGAGAGCGAGCGCCGCTAAGGCGGCAATTGGTTCCACCACTCCAGAAAGAAAACCATAAAAGAATGCTTTGCCTCTTGATAAACCTTCTTCTTTGAGTGGCATAGAAATAATCGCTCCTTCTGGGAAGTTTTGGATTGCTAAACCAATCGCTAAAATAAGAGCAGCTTGTTCATTAATTTGATTAGTCAAAGCACTAGCAATCAGTATACCAGCCGCTAAACCTTCAGGAACATTATGAAGAGTCACTGCCATCATCATTTTAGATATTCTCGAAAAATTAGTATTTTTTAAGCCTTCTTCTTGTTTGTCAGCGTGCATGTGTGGCACGACCATATCAAGAATAAGTAAAAAGCCCATCCCAGCGACGAAGCCTAAAGCCGGAATTAACCAGGACTTAAAGTCTCCTTCAGGATAAAAATCGATTGCTGGCTGGATAAGTGACCAAATAGAAGCGGCGATCATCACTCCCGAAGCAAAACCTAAAAGAATTTTTCGCGTCTTAGGACTAAGTTCTTTTTTTAAGAATAAAACCATGGCGCTGCCAAGGGTCGTACCAATTAAAGGAATGAACAGTGCAATAATGAGAATTGGTGACATATAATTCTCCTTTTATAACTAGGAATATCAATTGTTATTATACAAGATTAAGGGTTTTACACTTAATTATTTATATTGTGAAGCATAAAGCGAATAATAGAATCCTTCTTGTTCCATTAAGGCTTTGTGTGTACCAGTTTCCACTATCGCTCCATCTTTCATCACGATAATCATATCGGCTTTTTCGATGGTAGAAAGTCGGTGGGCAATAACGATTGAGGTTTTATTTTTCATCATCAAGTCAAAAGCTTCAGTAATAAGTTTCTCACTGCGCGTATCGATATTAGAAGTCGCTTCATCAAGAATGACTAGTTTAGGATTTAAAAGCATCACTCTTGCAATAGCAATCATTTGTTTTTGTCCTTCTGATAAACCTTGCTTAGCGGAGATGAATGTGTCATATCCTTGGGGCAATGTATTAATGAAAATATCAGCATGAGACATTTGCGCAGCTTGTTTAATTTCTTCAATCGTGGCTTCTTGCCTTAAGTAACGAATATTATCAGCGATGGTACCTGAAAATATCCAAGTGTCTTGCAGTACCATGCCAATATTTTTTCTCAAGCTTTCTTTAGTGATATCCAAGATGGAGTGGCCATTGATTGTAATATCGCCATCAATTGGATCATAAAAACGCATTAATAAATTAATCAATGAAGTTTTTCCAGCTCCTGTAGGACCAACAATCGCCACCTTTTGGCCTTTGGTAATTTCTAAATTAAAATTATCGAATAAATATTGATCGGGAGTATAGGCGAAAGTGGTATTTTTGAATTCAACACATTCGATTTCATTAATCTCAATTTTACCATTATTAACATCATCTTCTAAATTCAGGAAATCATTAATTCTTGTAAAAGAAGCTTTTGCGTTTTCATATTCAGCAGTGACGTTAGAAATTTCATTAAATGGTTTACTATACTGATTGGTATAAGATAGGAACGAGGAAAGTCTACCAATCGACATAATGGCAAAAACGATTGCTAGGTCTTGATTATAAGAAAGCATGATGACGCCCGCTATACCAATAATGACATAAATGATGTTATTAACTAAGCGTGTTGAAGGATTAACCCATGACGCAGAGAAATTGGCTACTTTACCTTCTTTTCTGAGCGTTTCGTTAATATTAACAAAGTTAGCCAATGAAGCATCTTCAAAATTAAGTGATTGCACGATGTCAATATTGTTAAGTGTTTCCAAAGAAATAGATGATAAATTAGCTTGTAAAGCACTTTGTTTTTTATAGTGTTTATGAGAAAAACTAGACACAATTTTAGCCATCAACATACTTAGAGGTGTTAACAAAATAACGACAATCGCTAAAATCCAGTTCACCAAAAACATCATTAAGATTGTCACAGCAACCGTAAATATGCCTTGCATCAAAGTTTTAAATACCGCGAATAAACCACTAGCAAAGTTTTCCATATCGCGTATTTCTAGTTGAACGATGTCACCATATCTTCTTAAAGAGAAATCTTTTACTGAGATGGCATTGATTTTTTCAAACACTTCGTCTCTAGCTTTTTTAATTATTTTTTGTGAGGTGTTATTAACAATTACTTCAAAAATATATGCTGCAACAGAGCCGAAAACAACTAGACCAAAGGCGATAAATACATATAAGAAAAATGTATTTCTATCTCCTAACTTAGAAGCATCTAATGCTCGACCAAGCAAGAAAGGTTGTGCTATTTGACATGCAACAAAAATAAAAGCAAAAACTAAGGCAACTATTAAATGGTTGCGCATTGGTTTTAAATAATGAATTAGTCTTTGCTTATTACTCATTTATTGCTCCTTTTTAATTTGTGTTTCATATATTTCTTTATAGATTGGGCATGAGACCAATAGGTCTTTATGTTTGCCTAAACCGACAACTTGACCACCTTCGAGCACTAAAATATAGTCCGCATTCTGAATAGTGGCCACTCTTTGAGAAACGATAATTTTTGTCATCGTTTTATCATTATTCAATCGACTTCTAATTCGTTTATCGGTTAATAAATCAAGTGCAGAAGTAGCGTCATCTAAAATCAATATCTCAGGCTTTTTAACCAACGCACGACCAATGCAAAGTCTTTGTCTTTGCCCACCAGAAAAGTTATTGCCACCTTCTTGAACTAGATGATCAATGGTGTCGCTATATTTTTTAACAAACTCATACGCTTCGGCTTGTTTTAATGCCTCAACAATATCTTCATCATTAGCTTGAGGATTACTCATTAAATAATTTGATTTAATCGTGCCTTTAAATAATGATGACTTTTGATTCACTAAACCAATATCATTTCGTAAAGCAGTTAAGTCGTATTGCTTTAACGGAATACCTTTATATAAAATTTCACCTTTTGAAACATCATAAAAACGTTCAATTAAGTTAACAATCGTGGATTTGCCACTGCCTGTTCCACCGATGATACCGAACGTTTCCCCTTTTCTTATTTCAAAAGATAAATCATTAAAGAAGTATTGGTTATTATCTGAAAAAGAAAAATATACATTATTAAACCTAATGAGTTGTTCGCTAGTATGAATAGATGCAGTTTTGCCATTTTCTACGATATTAATTGCAGGTTTAATAGTGATTACACTATCAATGCGCATTGCAGCAATCGCCCCTTTAACAATATCAATTACCGCACTAGAAAGTTGTACAGTAACAAAGAAAATAAGCGCTAAATAAGACATCTCGGCAATGATTGTTGAAGCGATGAGCGTATTATTAACATCGAACAAATCTTTTTGTAACAAAAGAATAATGACTACCAATACAAACGAAGTAATCGCAAAAGTTAATGGATTAATTAAAGCATTTAATTTGTTTACACGAATACTTTTGTTTTCGTATGAAGCTGTTTTATTTTCAAACTTATCTTTTTCTAGTTTTTGAGTGTTTGACGCTCTAAGCACTTTCGCGCCTTGTGTGACTTCACTGACTTGATTAGATAGTTTATCTAAATCACTTTGAATTTCCACATAACCTTTAGAAGTGCTTCTTAAGATAATTAATGTACTTATTAGAATAATTGGAACAATGGCCAAATACGCTAACCCTACTCGCCAATCAAGAATAAAAGAAATTACTAGTGCACCTAATAAAATTAAAGGAGCTCTAACGATTAACCTGACAAAAAGCAAAACACCGTGTTGCAATTGATATGAATCGCTATTCATTAAGGTGAGCAATTTACTATTACCAATGTTATCTCTTTCCTTTTTTGATAGTTTTAAAATTTTATTATATAGTGCGCTTCTTACTTCTGTACCAACATTAACTGAAGCATGGGCGGCAATATATTGACTAATCATCGTGATGATATAGCCAACCATACCCATGCATAGAATAATTATGCCGCCCACAAGAGCATCATTAACCACACCATTGTTAGGGTTGAATAATCTAATAAAACTAGCTAGTTGATAAGAGATGGAGTGTGGAATAGCTTCAGGAGTTTGATATTGATTCAAATCGATAATCGCTTTCATGATTAATGGAATAAGTAAATCAAATATCGCTTCAATGATTTTTAAGAAAGGTCCTAAAGTGATGCTGATGATATTGCGTTTGTATGCGTCTTTTACTCTATTTATCATGCTTAATTATCATAGCAATTTTATTTTGTTTATCAACAAAACCGACTAAAAACAAATTACTATCTTTCTTATTTGTATCTTTTTAGAGCATCTAAGTTGAATGGAATTCATCAATGTCTATATAATCAACCTAAAGGACATAAAACTATGAGCATTGGTAGTAAAATTAAACGAATTAGAATTCAAAAACATATTTCCCAAAAGCAACTTGCGGAGACACTTGGATATAAAGACAAATCGATGATCTGCAAGATTGAAAAAAATGTTACAAAAATGAGTTATGAGAAGATGTTACTTTTCATGAAAAAATATGATTTAAGTGCTTCGGAACTATTCCAAGATGCACTTGATATCATCGAAACTCATTCGAAAATTTTAACTATTCAAGACGTTTCTTGTTTTGGACAATGCTCAATTACTGTTGCCTTACCAATTCTTTCCGCATGCGGCTATGAAACAGCCATATTACCAACCTCAATTCTTTCCACTCACACAAGTGGATTTAAAGATTTTGTCGCTAAAGACTTAGACGAACAAATGCACGCTTTTGCAGCTCATTGGAAAAAGGAGGGCTTAAAGTTTGATGTTGTTTATACTGGTTATTTAGGTAGTGTATCATTAATTGATTTTGCTATTTCAGCAGTTGAAGACTTTAAAAAAGAAAATGCTTTAGTGTTCGTTGATCCTGCGCTAGGTGATAGAGGAAAATTATATCCAGTATTTAATACTGAATACGCAATCAAGATGCGCGAACTATTGGCAAAAGCTGATGTTATTAAACCAAATATCACCGAGGCTTGCTTTATCACAGAAACTCCTTACCAAGAAAAATATGATGAGGCGTTTGTCAAACTCTTAATCGGAAAATTAAAACAGTTCACTAATGCAACAATCGTCTTAACCGATGTCAGTTTCACTCCAGGAACGACTGGCGTTTATATCTATGAAAACAAACAGTTTAAATACTACAAACATCAAAAGCTTGGTGATGGTTACCATGGTACTGGAGATATTTTCTCAGCTTCTTTTGTGGCCGCGATGTTAAAAACTCATTCCATTTATAGCGCTGCAAAAATGGCGGCAGACTATGTATACCGATGTATTAAGGTCACCTTGGGTGATAACAGCCATTGGTATGGTGTAAAATTTGAACAACTATTAAACGATTTCGTTAACAGAATAAATAATAAAAAAGGAAAATAAAGATAACTTATGAAAATTTATAAACACATTGATGACTTAGTCGGTCGGACACCACTAGTCGAATTAACTAACTTCACAAAAACCGAAAATTTAAATGCAAGAATTATTGCAAAAGTTGAATACTTTAATCCAGCAGGTTCTGTCAAAGATAGAATTGCAAAGGCAATGATTGATGGTGCTGAAAAAGATGGCTTAATTAACAAAGATACAGTCTTAATTGAACCAACTTCCGGCAATACTGGTATTGGTTTAGCGATGATGGCGGCCGCAAGAGGCTATCGCTTCATCGTGGTGATGCCAGAAACAATGTCTGAAGAAAGAAGAAAACTCGTTAAAGCTTATGGGGCAGAGTTGGTGCTTACAGAAGGCGCTAAAGGGATGAAAGGCGCAATAGCAAAAGCTGAAGAATTGGCCAAAGAAATTCCTAACAGTGTCATTCCTTCTCAGTTCACTAATATGTATAACCCCCTTACTCATTACGAAAACACCGGAAAAGAAATTTTTGAGGATACCGAAGGTAAATTCGATATTTTTGTCGCTGGTATAGGTACTGGTGGCACTATTTCTGGGGCTGGCAAATATCTTAAAGAAAAAATGCCAAACATTAAAATTGTCGGTGTTGAACCAACTGCTTCTCCAGTCTTAACTAAAGGCACACCTGGACCACATAAAATTCAAGGCATCGGCGCGGGTTTCGTTCCTCAAACTTTAGATACGGGCATCTATGATGAAATCATTACTATTGACCATGAAGATGCTTACGAAGTTGGCCGTAAATTAGCCAAAAAAGAAGGCATCTTAGTCGGCATCTCTAGTGGCGCCGCCGTCAAAGCAGCCGAAATATTAGCTCTTCGTCCAGAAAACGCAGGCAAAACAATTGTCGTTATCTTACCAGATACTGGTGAAAGATATTTATCCACCCCAATGTTTGATACACCAAACACCAATGGTGGTCTTTGATTCCCAAACTAAATAACACCCCCTGAAAGAACCGCCACTAAGCGATTCTTTCTTTATGTTTTTGTTAATATACACACATTTTATCGCTATAATTAATTCGCTATGTATATTATAGAAACCAAACATTTATATAAAAGATATGGTCAGGTTTTTGTGCTCGATGATGTGAATATGCACATACCTGAAGGTAGTATTTATGGTTTTATTGGGGAAAATGGTTCGGGTAAGACAACTTTAATGCGTGTTTTAACTGGTTTAGCCAATCCGACAAAAGGCACTTATCACATTCAAAATGTTTCAAATTTAGAAAAAGAAATTTACACAGTCAGACAAAAAACTTCGGCAATCGTAGAAACAACTTCTTTGATTCCTACGATGACCGCTAGAGATAACTTGAAATATGCTTGCTTATATTTGGGTATTGCTTATATCGATGAAAAGATGGACGCCTTATTGCGTCTAGTAAAATTAGGCAATGTCGGTAATAAAAAAGTTAAAAACTTTTCTTTAGGAATGAAACAAAGATTAGGTATTGCTTTGGCCCTTATTAATGACCCGACAATATTGCTTCTTGATGAGCCGCTTAATGGTTTAGATCCTCAAGGCATTGCTGAACTACGAAACTTGTTGCTTGAACTCAATAAAGAAAAAGGCATTACGATGCTAATTTCTTCACACATTCTTTCCGAACTTGAAAAAATAGCTTCACATTACGGATTTATTAGTCATGGTAAATTGATCGAAGAAATTAGTGCCGCAGATTTATTTAAAAAATGCCAAAAATCGACAGTAATTAAAGTGGATGATGTTGCTAATGCCACCAAAACATTAGAAGAAATGAAACTTCGTTTTGCTTTAAAAGAAACTGACGAGATTAATATTTATGATCAGGTCAACATCTCTAAATTAATCAGTAAATTAAGCCAAAATAATGTCAGCGTTTTAGCCGTTAACACTAACGAAGAATCAATCGAAGAATATTATTTCTCACTTATTGGAGGCGCAAAAAATGATTAAATTATTTAATGCCTTCATGTTTAAATTAACGCGTGATTTAACCTTTAGAATCATGCTCATTATCGGCGCTTCTTTAGCGGTACTTACTGCGACTATTTTTTTCATATTAGATCAAACTGGTGCTTCGGCCAGTATGGGTTTTGGGCAAGACTTTAAAGTAGCCACTGGCCAAAGTATGCTTGTTTTTTCTATGTCGCCGGCGCAAAACTTTGGTATAGCCATTCCGATTAATTTAGCTGTTTTTATCGTTTTAGAATTCACGCAAGGAACAATTAGAAACAAAGTAATTGTCGGTAATAGCAAGTTTAAGATTTATGCTTCCACCTATTTATGTGGCTTGGTATTTGCGATTGCGATAATGCTTGTTTATGTCGGTGTTTGTTTTGCTTTGGGTTCTCTTAGCGGGGGCTTTGATGCTAACGGCATGGCTTTTACTTCTTCAGGCGCAGGCAAAGTGAGCCCGCAGTTCCTTTTTAGGCTAGTAATTGTTACGGTAATGACATATTTTACGACTGTCGCTTTCACCACATTTGTGGCTACTCTTTTTAGAAATGTTGGCCCATGTATTCCTTTGGTGGTTATCCCAATTACCATGCTTGCTATGTTAAGTCTAATTACGACAATGACTTTAGCGGGAGTTGATACAGGTGTGGAAAATAATGTTTTTATCGAAAACTTGGCAAACGTTTCCAAATTCCTTAACCCACTTCACGCAGCGTGTGGCTATGAGGTGAATTTTTTGACCGATGTGCCTCTAAATCAAGCGATTCATTACGTGATGAGTAATGATACTTTTGTTGCGGCAATTATAAATAATTTAATTTATACCGCTTTGTTTTTTACTTTAGGTGCGTTTATCTTTGCTAAACGTGATATAAAATAGTCAAATATGGTTAGCGAAAAATATTAGCAAGTGCGACATTTTTTGACATAATAGTGCATATACTAGATTGGACTCGCCACTCACTAGTCGGAAAAGAGTATAAATTTATGAAAATTAAAGCAATCAAGATTAAAAAAGAAACTTTGTTTAAATATCTAAAAATTGTTGGTCTATTAGCAATCGTGGCCGCGATTAGTGTTGGTTTGTATATCTTATTAGATGCGCTTGGATTAACTGATATTGCTTTATTAAAGCAATGGTTACAAAGGGTTGGTCCTTGGGCGATTGTGGTTTACATCTTTTTAAGAGTGCTTTGCACAATCTTTTTATCATTTATGCCAGCGACTAGTATGATCTTTGATTTATTATCGATTGCCGCGTTTGATTATTTGCATCCTTTCTTTATTTTCCTTATTTGTTTAGCAAGTATCGTGATTACGTCGGTCATTATGGATTTAATTGGTCGATTTGGTGGCAACCAACTTGTTATTAAAATTATCGGTCAAAAGGACTACGATGAAGCCAGCGAACTAATTCAACAAAAAGGCATGGTTTATGTGCCATTTATGTATTTATTACCAATCTTCCCAGATGATGCTATTTGTATGATTAGTGGTGCTACAAAGATGAATTTCTTCGTTCACTTAATCGAAATTGTGCTTTGTAGAGGTATTGCTTGCGCAACTATTATCTTTGGAGTATCCATCATCCCTCCAGAAATATCTTCATTCACTAGCACTAATCCTTTAGATTACATTCGTGTCGCCACATTAATCGGTGCTTACTTATTCTTATTTTTCCATCTTGCAAGAACAATTGATAAATATTTAACTAAAAAGTTACAGGATAGAAAACAAAGAAAATTAGAAAAAAATCTTGGCAAATAAGCCAAGTTTTTTTATAATCATAGTTCTTTGGGGCATGATTAGTATTACTTAATTAATGCTTATAATTTGATTATTCTCACAAAATAGAATATACTTTGCGAATTAATAAAAAGCCAAAACGAATATGAAATATTTCGATTATTCCAAACTTAAAGAAAAAAAGTGGCCTAAGGATATTGTGAATTACATCGGTTTAATTCATGAGTATAAAGGTAGGCATGATCTTTACTTTGCTTTGTATAATAGAGATGATCTTAAAGACATGGTGGAATTAGCCAAAAAACAGTCAGTAGAAGGCAGTAGTGATATTGATAATATTAGAACCTCAGAATCTCGTTTAAGACAACTGATGGCCGGTAAAACTAAGCCAAGTAATTACGATGAACAACAGTTGCTTGGCTATCGTAATGTCCTCAATATGATTCATGATTCCTATGATTATATTCCTTTAACTCCCAACTTCATTCTTAAGTTCCACAAAGTGATGAATCAATATAGCGATGGAGCAGATAGCAAATATAAAGACACGCCGAACGAAATTACTAACACCCATTCCAAAGTGGCTAAGAAAATTATCTTCAAAACCTTAGATCCATTCGAAACTCCATATGCCATTGAGAGTTTGTGTGACCAATATCACAGGGCTAGTAAACAGTTTGGCATCGATTCACTTTTGCTTATTCCAATTTTCATTCATGACTTTTTATGCATTCATCCTTTCGATAAAGGAAATGGAAGAATATCTAGAATCTTAGCTTCACTTCTATTATTCAAAGCTGGATATATGATCGGTAAATACATCTCTATCGAAAAGAAGATGCAAAAAACGATGGAAGAGTATTTTGATGCTTTAAGTGATAGTTCAAAAGGTTGGCATGAGAACAAACAAGACGAAACCGAGTTCATCAAATATTTTCTATTAGTTGTTCTTTCCGCTTATCGCGATTTTGACGAAAGAGTATCAATGGTTCCAAAAAAGAGATTGGCTAAGGAAATCGTTATAAATGCGGTCAGTAAACAACTCGATAAATTTACCAAAAAAGAGATTATGGAATTGTGCCCAGAAATCAAAAGTAGTTCGGTCGAAATTTCGCTTAGACAATTGTGTGAAGAAGGTCTTATTGAGAAGCATGGCGGGGGCAGGTCAACTTATTATTCATGGCGAAAATAAATCTCACAAACGAAAATTAAATTTGTGAGATTTTTTATTTTTGCGACTTATGTTTTACTTATAGTTTATCGTATTTAACCGACTTACCTTTGGATTTATCTATTGGGTATTTTGCTTCGTTTTTATTCATTTTAAGATTTATGATCTCATCGATATCAAGGCCGAGAGTATCGAGCATGTTGTAACAATAAACAAGCACATCAGCAAGCTCATCTTTAACGTTTTCGATATTGAAATCTTTTTCTTCCCACTGGAAACATTCAAGTAGTTCACTTGCCTCGATGACAATGGATTTAGCTAAGTTTGCTGGAGTATGGAATTGGCCCCAATTTCTAGATAACGAGAAATTTTTAATTCTTTCCAAAGTTGCTTGTTTCATTTTGCTTTACCGCCTATAAATTTATTATATCATTGATATTTTAACGCCTGTGTTAAAATTGTTTTGTAGGTTTTATTTTGCACTATAACCAATCAATGTTTGCACCCTTTTTTGTGTTGCAATAATGACAAAGGGTTTGCAAGTTTTCAATAGTAGATTCTCCTCCTTTTGAAATAGGTATGATGTGATCGATTTCTAAATTCGTTTTGCCACCACATTTAACACAGCGCTCGCCGTCTCTTTGATATATCTTAAGGCGGAGTTTATTGCTAACCTTCCCTCTTTCTGCTCTACATAACACTTCCCATAATCCTCGGTCCAAGTAATAACCGCTATCTCTACAATTGCATCTTTTAATTAGTTCCGTTACATCTTTTTCATCCAAATAATATTTTTTACGATTAAGAATTGTTCCATGAAGATTTGTTAGATATAGCGTTCCGTCTACTTCAAATTCGGTCACTGGTTTCGGGAATAATTTGTTGGACAACGACTTCTCGTATGGACGCTTTAATTTATTCTTGTCGCGTGGCGATTTAACATTACTGAAATCATCATACAAGCAGCTTTTCTATATTTCTTCTTTATATAAGTCATATCTTTCCTCATTAACTTTTATATCCTTCGCGCTTTATATAGACTACTTTTTATTTTTGGAATAACAGAAATTAAACAATCTACGCAAGATATATCTTAAAAGAAGTCTCTATTATCATATGAATTTGAAATACTAGTGCCCTTAATTTTTAATGAAACTATATCTCTTATTTATCTCATCAAGATTTTTAAAACCAACACTATTTTTCTCTATAAAATCTTTATTAATAACATCGTATAAAAAATAAACTAGGAGTAGCACCGCAATAATAGCGACGCTAATAAAGAAAATTTCCATATGTTTTTCCAAATTTAACAATTTAACTAATTAGTAATTTTATTCCTATTTAAATAAAATATATTTTCTTTTTTTAATAAATATAAATAGCAACAAATTGTGGGAAATAGGTCTATTGCCATCCCGATCCCAAACATTAGCGAAATACTCGTTAAAGTGGGAATAAATACACCCGTAAGCCACAAAATGAACATAATTACGTAATAAATGCCGTTTGTAAATAGGCTTTGATTTAGCATGTATTTGGTTTTTTTCTACCATAAATTGTCCCATCAAAAATACAATTAAAAATATACAAAATGTAAAAAGGAGATTGTATCAAAACGACAAAATAGATAGTTTCGACTTCGCTACTATTTAGAATATATTTTATGAACAGTTTCCAAAGCGGAATCGAAGCAAACCAAAAAAGACGAGCAACGTGGATATAATTACATATCCGAGCGTTTTTTGTTTAATATTGTGCACGTCCTCCGCGGTTTCTTTTTTAATCACATCGTATAAAGCGGTCGCTGGAAGCAATAACCATGTCCAAATAAAGTTGTTTGCAACCC
>JAAYCD010000071.1 GCA_012744375.1 Erysipelotrichaceae bacterium
GACCATTCGACCCCTTCAACGTTAGCAGATAATTGAACGGTTTCATCAACCTGGATTTCTTTTTTGTCACCTGCAGCGGTAACGACGATTTCTTGTTCTTCGACGAGAGAACTGCCTTGTTGGCTACTAGATCCTGGAGTAACTGGATTGTTACAGGCAGCAAGACCTAATGAAAAAATGACAGCACTCATAAGAACAGGAAGCAATGCCTTTTTGTTTTTCATTTTTTATTTTCCTTTCTTTAAACAACCATTTACTTTAATAAGGTGGTGAAAAGGCTCCCCCTTACAAAACTTGCGTTGTTTGTGAAATACTTAGTTAAAACGAATAGGTGCAATCACACGGCAAAACAGATCCAAAATTAACAAAGTATTTCAAACTTCGTCTTCATTCTAAAGAACTGCAAAATAAAAATAATAAAAGTTGCGTAACCTTATTACATTTATGCGTAATCTTTCGTTTTTGAAGTAATAAAACGTGCGATTTTTGACGTATATTAGATGACAATCATCAACTTAAAGATATTATCTTTAGTGTCAATTTGCATTTTACCATCATATTTTTTAACGATATAGGCGATGGATTTAGTGCCATAGCCATGATATCTCTTATCTTCTTTAGTCGTTTTAATTGATCCATCAGGATTAAAAATTATTTGTCCTTTATAGTAATTAGATTGTTTAATAACCAAGACGCCTTGCTTTTTAGAAGCCGTTAGTGTGATAACGCGTTTTTCTTTTTCTTCAATGCTTTCTGTTGCTTCAATTGCGTTATCAATAATGTTCGTCAATAGGAAATAAACATCGCTCGAAGAGATGTCTTTAAAAGCATCACCGTCCACTAAAGAGGTGAATTCAATGCCGACTGAGTTACAGTAAATTAGTTTATCTTGGATTAAGGCATCAATATTGACATTACCGGTTTTAACACTGCTATCGTAGAAGTTGATTGATTCTTCTAATAAGGCAAAATCTTCATCAGTCAAAGCACCATTTTTATCTCTCAATCTTCTTAATTCTTTTCTTAAGTCATGACTCTTCATATTAATGAAGTTAATGTTTTTTTCCATCATTTCTTGTTGTCTAATTTTGGAATTTAATGTCGTTTTAATAATGATGTTTTCTTCGCGGCGTTCAACCATTTTAAAGCCACTAGTTACTAAGACATCAAACAGCAAGCAGAAAATAATCAGGGTGGCGCCTAAAATGCCACGTAGCGTGGTATCGTACCAAACACGGTGGACCACATAAGCATTAACAACGTTAATAACTAAATAAATGAGAGTAACCAAGATTACAATGTATTGGGTTTTAAGTAAATATTTTGAATATTTTGTATATGGACGTGCAATAAAGAAATAACACAATGTTAAAACAATAACCTTTGTGGAGTAGTTAACCAAATTAGATATCAAAGGATAAACCTTATTGAATTGTTCTTGACCTAGTTCAATGAACAAGTTTCTTGATAAACCAGTGTCTAGAATTAAAGAAGATACTTGATAGGCCATATGTTGGAAAGTATATGCGACAAACAAAGTCAATATAAGTTGAGAAGGCTTAATCTTATAAGTAAACCAGAAAGCAAAGAAAGCTCCGGCAAAAGGAATGGTGTAGGCCAAAATATTAACAAATTCAGTCCAGTCTTGCGGTTTGGCAAATAAGTACAAACTAAAAATCACATAAAAGGCACTGCCGTAGGCAATTAATAATCCAACAGGAATACTTATGTATGGTTTAAAACGGAAATTAAGTCTGTTTTTAATCAACATAACACCCGCGATAATAATCTCGGTGATAAAGGTGATAAACATTATCATTAATGTATTAAGATCCATACTATTTACCTTCTTCGATAACGTACCTTTTGAAACTTTCCATAAAAAATTTTCTTTTTGGGTGTGATATTGCAATTATTTCATTATTTACCAAGTGAATGTCAAGTTTTTCCACTCGTTTAATTTTGTGGGCATTCACTAAATAACATGAATTGCACCTAATAAACCATTTTCTCCTTAATTCTTCTTCGTATTTTTTTAATGTGCCTGAGGTTGTAATGTTTTCGCCATTTGTTAAATGGAAAATAATGCTGTGAGAAATAACTTCAATATAGAGAATATCATTCAAACTAACCTTGTTAAATCCGCCACCGAAAGTCACGATAATTGAGGAATCATCTTTTTTGTTAATTCTATTCATTACGCGATCAAGTTTTAAATAAAAAGATGCGTATGATAGTGGTTTTAAGACAAAGTCGATTGCATCTACTTCGTAACCATTTGTAGCATATTTAGCCAAGTTAGTCGCAAACATGATGATGACCTCTTCATCTTTTTTTCTAATGTTTCTAGCGACCTCTATGCCATCCATAGTTAGTAAGTTTATATCTAAAATGATGAAGTCGAATTGGCTTTTAAAACGTAATAAGAAAGCATCTCCGCTAGAAAACGTTTGGATATCAAAATTGATATGTTTTTCTTTGCTGTAAAGATTCAATAACGAAAGACAGTTATCTAAGTCTTCAATCGAGTCTTCAACGATTGCAATTCTTATTGTTTGTTCGATCATATATTTTTTTAAGGGCTTTCATTATAAACGAAATGTGTGATAAACACAACGACGCAACCCTAAAAAATAGATTGCGTTGCTGCATAATATGCAGAGAGTTTTCTAATCTGGATTATGATAATCCAAGTGTAGTGATTTATTAACTGAGAAAACCCCCGCCTCCATTCAGGAATTGGGGGTTTGTTTATAAGATTGATAATTAACTATTTGTTTTTACAACTTGATCGATACCGACTGCTTGATAATCTTCAAGTGTCCAAACGTTGTTAGAGTGAGCGCAAGCATAAAGGATATTCTTTGCCGCTCTTCTCATAAGAATAGTCGCATCGTGTGGTGTGGCGTTATAAGTATTAGCAGCTGGATAGCTAGCTTTATTGAGCCACAAGTCGTTGCCAGCTCTTAAGCCGATGTTTGTAGCCATATAGTCAGGACCAGCGTAGTCAGTAACGACAACACCATGGAAGCCCCATTCTTCTCTTAACAAAGTTGTTAATAAGGCTTTGCTCGCACCAGCCCACCAAGAACCAACACAGTTGAAGGAGGACATGATACCTAAACCACCCAAATCAACATAGAGTTCGAAGCCACGGCCATAGATTTCTCTAATTGATTGTTCGTTTGCCCAAATGAATAAACCTGCACGGCTGTTTTCTTGTTCGTTGAGCATAAAGTGTTTAGCGTACGAATAGACACCATATTTCATCGCGCCTTGAGAGGTATAACCACCCATTAAACCGGCGATAAGTGGATCTTCAGAATAATATTCGAAGTTTCTACCACCGAATGGTGAACGGTGCATATTGATACCAGGAGCATACCAACCAGTTAAACCACGTGATGCACCTTCTCTACCGATAGATTCGCCCATTAATCTGGCGACTTCGATATCCCAAGAAGCAGCGACGACGACTTCACTTGGGTGACCTGTACCAGAGTGGAAAGCAGCGCCAGGACCATCGTAGTCAACTGTTCCTTCTTTTTGAATGCTGTCAATTTTGGCAGTTTTGAATGAGCCTTGGTCAACGAGGGTTTGTAAGTCATTAATTGTTAATTGGTCTAATAAGTCTTCCCAACGTGGATCATCCCAAGCTGCATTTCTGAAGTCAGCGAACACAAGACCGTTGTTTTTACCTTGTTCTCTTAATTCTTCATCAATTTGGTTGTCTTCGAAGTTGAAGTTTCTACCTGGAGTGGTATTACTTGTACCACCAGGGAAGTTGCTTGCAATGGCCGCTCTACTGATTTCGGCAGTATTTTTCCAAGTGCCATCAAAGTCATTTCTTGATAAGTATTCAATTGGTTGTTCACCAGCACCCCATTCAGCATCTTGGAAGATGTTTTCATAGTTTTTGCCAGTTTGATAAGATTGTTTGAATTCGATATCATTGGCGAGATTGAAGGATTTAACGTTGTCTCTACCAGCAACACCAGTTGTGGCTAAGTCCCAAACGTTTTCTCTTAAGGAAACTTCATAATCGCCTTTGTCTAATACATAGTAACCTTTGGCGGTATCCCAAGAAGCGATTTCACGGAAAGTGAATTCCAATTTGTAGTTTTTGCTTTCGCCTGGTTCAATGAGATTAGTTTTTTGGAAAGCTGATAATGCATACCAGGATTTTTCAATGCCTCCTGGGGTATATGGAGCGTGTGTATAAAGTTGAATGACATCTTTACCAGCGACATTGCCAGTGTTCTTGACTTCAACGATAACGCTAACTTTTTGATCTTCTTTATCAACGGTGAATTCCTTAATGGATTTGTCAAAGGATGTATAAGATAAACCATGGCCGAAGGAGTATTGGACTTCATCTTTATATTTGAAGGAGGAATCAACCATGCCACGAGTAACGTAATAACGATAACCGACATAGATACCTTCTTGATAGTTGGTGAATCTACCAGTAGAACCACCGGTGTGTGATAAGGTGGTGTCATTACCAAAGTTTTGGTAAGACGGGGCACTTCTAACGTCATATGGCCATGTGTCAACTAAGTGACCAGATGGGTTGACTTTGCCAGCGAGAATTTCAGCGATGGCTTTGGTACCAGTTAAACCTGGGTGACCCATCCAAATGGCGGCGTCGATTTCAGAATCATCTAAGAATTCAGATTCCATAACTGTTGGGATATTTAATAAGATAATAACTTTTTCAAAATGTTCTTCGAGCATGGAGATAGCTGCGATTTCAT
The DNA here is from genome assembly GCA_012744375.1 of Erysipelotrichaceae bacterium. Classification (GTDB taxonomy): domain Bacteria; phylum Bacillota_I; class Bacilli_A; order RFN20; family CAG-826; genus RUG14515. The sequence continues at coordinate 4,758 of JAAYCD010000071.1, forward strand.
TTGATTTAAGAGTTAAATCTCTATAGTTCATATCTTCGTCTTCGGAACCACGTCTTGTAATAACAAAGATAGCGGTATTAGAGAATTCTAAAGCGTCTTCCAATAATGTCTTACCACCTAATTCGGCAAAAGGAGTTTCATAAGCGCTTACTGGAGGCTCATTATCATATGGAGCCTTACTAGGAACGATTTCAGGATAGTTGTATTTATTGAAACCGCATTGGATGTCATAATCTACTTCAGCAACAGAAATGGATTTGTTCTTATAGTAGTTTTTGATCATGTTGAAGAGGTTGTTGTTAATTTCAAAACCTTCTTCTTCCATCGCTTTTTCAAGTTTTAAAGCGACTCTTGGGAAAGAGGTAACACGACCATCAGTTTGGAAAGAACCAGAGCCACCATTACCATAGAACAAACCATAGGCAGCAGAACCAAAAAGGTTCACTTTGTTGTTTGTTTCTAAATTGAGTGGAAGTGCATTGTTTCTATTTTTAAGGAGAACTGTTCCTTCTTCTTGAATGGAAACGACGTTCTTTTCCGCTTGAGCAGCAGCTTCACGTGAAGCTGGTGTGTCAATGATTGTGACTTTACTACCACCTAATGTAATTAAGAGGTTTTCAAAAGCTGTGGATGGTAAGAATGAGACGGCCGCAGAAACAATTAAAGCAACAACGGCGGTAGTTGGGATGAGCCAACTTCTCATACCGCGCCATGTCATAACTTTTTTAGCGGCGCCAGTAGTTTGACGAGCGATTTCTTTTTTCTCTTTGCGTGGAGCATTAGAATATCTTTCTAAAGCTTCTTTGTCTTCGTCTTTGAATTTCATCTTGCCGAAGAACCACACTAAAGCGAAATAAGTTCCGCCCAATGCTAGTGCTGCCACAATTAAAACGATTAAGCCTATCCACCAATATTCAAAAATTGAGCGGAGCGAGTAACCGGCAATAATTGGGACATCTAGGAAAGAATCTAAGATTGGTAACTTAAACATAAATAATCCCCTTTTTTAATTACCTTGTGTTGAGACACGAAAAAGGCAGGTTAGTCCTTATTGCTGTGTCCAACGATTGCGGTTCAAATATAACAAGCGTAAAAATTACTCGCAAAACAAATTGCGTAACATTGCAATAAACAAACATAACCTTATAAAAAACAAATGATTGTCAACTGCAATTTTTTAC
>JAAYCD010000094.1 GCA_012744375.1 Erysipelotrichaceae bacterium
AAAACACGCGAAAGTCTGCGCATTCAAGTGGAAAACTTCAAAATTGAATTCGCCCGTTTAAGTACTAATATTCCGTTTCTTATTTTGGTGGTTGTTTCTTTCACCTTTTATATGGCTTTAAAGTTTTGTATTCCTTATTTTGTCGGTAAAGCTTTAGGCAACGAAAGTACATCCGCCACTTTCTGGGATTCAATTTTCTTAAGCAATTATCATCAAATGATTACCGGCTTAATTCCACTTCCTGGAAGCGCGGGAATTTCTGAATTTGTTTTCTATAACTTATTTATGAACGAGAACGAGCAAAATTTAACTTCCGGCTTTTTTATGGCTACGCAAAATGGTTTGCCAGACTTAACCGCAACTCGTTCATTGGTGAGATCAGCGCTCGTTGTTTGGAGAAGCATTACGTTTGTTATTCCTCTTTTAATTGGTGGTGTTGTGGCTGCATTTTATCGTTCTTCGGCCAAGGAAGCAAAAATCGACCACCTACCAAATCGTCAAACTTTCGTTTCCTTGCAGAAAGAAACTTATGTGCAAAGATATGAAGAAGTGGCATCACTTATTGAAACAACCAGGCTTTCTCGCGAAGCGATTTTAGATAAACTTAGACCTAAGAAGAAAACTCCGGTCAACAAAAAGAAACGTAAAGAACCGCCGGCGGATATATCCAAACAAGATTATGATGAAGTCATATTAGATGATGTAGAAGGTGGTAAAAAATAATGCGTATTGCGATTTTTACTGATGCTTACCCTCCATTTGTTAATGGTGTCTCTACCTCATCTTTCAACTTAGCAAATTGTTTAAAAGCTAATGGTCATGAAGTATTAGTTATCGCTCCGCGCTTTACCGACGGCAAGCTCGAACTCATCGATAACGTTTTATATGTCCCAGGCTTTTATTTAAAAAATCTATATGGTTATCGCTTAACAAATATTTTTGCGTATAAACCACTGAAGATAATCAAAAAGTTTAGACCAGAAGTCATTCACAACCAAACCGATTTTACAATTGGTTTTTTAGCTAGAAGAAGCGCGAAAAGGTTGAAGGTTCCAATTGTATACACTTACCATACTTCGTATGAAGACTATACCTACTATGTAACAAGAGGTTTGATGGACCGTTTCGCCAAACGCTTTGTTCGTTACTATTCTAAAGATCTCGCAAAAAAGATGACTGAATTCATCGCCCCAAGTGTGAAAACCAAAGAATATATGCGGTCTGTAGGTAGTGACGCTTATATTAATATCATTCCTACCGGTATCGACTTTTCTATTTTCAAAAAAGAACAAATCGATCAAACAAAAATGGCAGAATTTAAAAAAATCCATAATATTAAACCAAACACCAAAGTGTTTTTGCTTGTTGGTCGTTTAGCCAAAGAAAAAAGTATGGATGTTTCTTTGAAGTGCTTTGCTATGTTTCATCAAAAACATCCAGAAATTGATAAGAAGATGCTCATCCTTGGCGGAGGACCCGCTAAAGGCGAATTGGAGCTTCTAATTGAAGATTTAGGCATTCGCCATTTGGTAAGTTTTCTTGGTCAAGTTAATAGCTTGGAAGTGCCTTTTTACTATCATCTCGCTGATATTTATACTTCTGCATCAATTACTGAGACACAAGGTTTAACATTTATGGAAGCAATGGCAGCCGGCAAGATTGTTTTAGCAAGATTCGATTCCAACTTAACTGGCACCATTATTAATGGTAAAACTGGTTTTTTCTTCACTGATGAAGCATCGTTTGTATCTCAAACGGAAAAAATCTTCTCGATGACGCAAGAACAAAAAGATGAGATTATTAACGAAGCTTATCGCATCGTAGATACTTACTCCATCGATAAGTTTTATAATAATATACTGAGGGTTTATAAACGTGCCATCCGCAAAGTCTGGTAAACACACCATTAAAAATATTAAAGTAAATCAAAAGCACATCACGATTACGTTTTTTAAGAGCGAAAAAATACAAATTTCCCCTGAAGCTTACCTATCTAGCTATTTATATAAAGGCAAAACATTGTCAGAAGATGATATAAATAAATTACAAGCAATTACTAGTTCTTCCGCTTTGCTTAGTTATGTTTTGAATTTGGTGAGCAGAAGACCGTATAGCGAAAAAGAAATAATAGACAAACTAAAAAGAAAAGAAGCGGGCGATGAAACGATTAGCCAAATCATTTCGAAACTAAAAGCGAATAACTTAATTAATGATGAATTGTTCGCACAAAACTTAGTTTACTTTGATCGTAATAGAAATCTTGGGAAAAACAAAATTATCAGACATCTAAAAGAAAAGGGAATTAACGAAGGGATAATTAATAATCTTGATTTTCCTGAAGAAGAAGAGTTAGAACAAGCTCGCTTATTAGTACCTAAACTAGCGATTAAATATGTTTCTTTGGCTTTTGAAAATCAAAAGCGACACCTTTATCAAGCATTGGTGGCGCGTGGCTATTCTTTAGATATTGCGCGACAAGCGATTAATTTTCTTGAAAGTGAGCCAAAAGAAAATGAACTCGCGAAGTTAAAAGAAGATTATGATAAGATTACTAAACGCTTTGCGCGTAAATATAAAGGATATGAACTTAAACAAAAAATATATCGCGCATTAGTGAATAAGGGGTATCAATATCAAGACATCAAACAAGTCATGGAGGATATACAATATGAAAATGATTGCTGAATTAATCGACAACGAACACGTCGAGGGACAATATTTGCTCGGCAATGTCTCAAAAGGCGTTAATCAAGCTGGTGGTACTTATTTCTCTTTGGAATTAAGAGACGCCAGTGGTTCAATTGTTGGCAAGAAATGGGATGCTAAACCAGGAGATGAACAAATTTTTGTTCCAGGCAATGTTGTTTTTGTCATCGGAGAAACGAACAAATATCGAGATGTTTTGCAACTAAAAATATTAAGTGCCGAACTCGTGCCTGCCGATGAAGTGGATGCGGCTAGATTTATTAAAACTGCTCCAGTCAGCAAAGAAGAACTAATTAATCGCTTTAACGCTCATCTTGATTCGATTAATAACGAAGATTGCATAAAACTTCTTAAATACATGGTTAATAAGTTTCAAGATAAAATATTTTCTTATCCAGCAGCTGTATCCATTCATCATGAATATAGTAGTGGCTTATTAATGCATTCTATCAATATGGCAGACATCGCCACATTTTTGGCCCCTTTATATAATGCTGATCACGATTTGATGGTGACGGGATGTTTACTACATGACTTAGGTAAAATTGTCGAACTTGAGGGATCAATTGTTTACCGCTACTCATTAGAAGGAAAACTATTAGGCCACATTAGTATTATGTGTGCAGAGATGAGAAAGGCAGCGGAATTATTGAATATCACTAGCGAAATACCATTGCTCTTAGAACACATGATTCTTGCTCACCACGGGCAAATGGAGTATGGTTCGCCAGTTATTCCGCTTACCAAAGAAGCGCTCCTCTTATCGTTTATTGATAATATGGACAGTAAGATGATAATGGTGGAAAAAGCGCTTTATGAGACAAAAGAAGGCGAATTTAGTAACAGAATATTTGCCTTGGATAATCGCGCTTTCTATAAACCAAAACAATAAATAAAATATTCAAACAAAAAGCGGGAAAACCCGCTTTTAATGTGCTTATAAGTTATCTTTGATTGTCTGGGCAATAACTGGTAAGTTAAGCCCTTCAGCACCTGCTTTCATTTCAAGCATGAAGCCTTCTTCTTTTGAATAACGTGGAATAACGTGCACATGGAAGTGTTTAACAGTTTGACCTGCAGTTTCATAACAGTTGGTTAATATATTAACTCCCTTTGCTCCTAAAAATTGAATATCAATTTGCCCAATTCGCTGGGCGATATCAAACACCTTATGCATGATTGGAGCGGGCGTTGATAAAAAATTATCATAATGTTCTTTTGGCACGACTAGGGCGTGACCTTTAGTCACCTGTGAAATATCTAGAAATGCGATGACGTCTACATCTTCATAAAGTTTGTAGCATGGAAT
>JAAYCD010000060.1 GCA_012744375.1 Erysipelotrichaceae bacterium
GCAATGTCTTTTTTACATTCCAAAGTATAAAGATAATTGCACATAGTGAGTAAAATAATGGCAATCAAAGTGGCGACTGAAGAGAAAATTATCAATGCAATACTAATATATCGACACACAGAATCAACACTATCATAAATATCTTTTAGTGGGTTAACAACATCATATTGAGGAAAACTTAATTGAAATTTTGTTAAACTTTCGCCTATTTTATCAGGATTTTTTAATGGAAAACAAAGGGAGTTTGTCTGCAAAAAAAACGATGATATTCCTACCCTACATTGATAAAACATAATAGTCCAATTCGGGTGTTGATAAATTGCATTTATATTTGACTCGATTACCCCTGTTATTTTTAATGGCAATAACGCATAGTCGCTGATGATGTTCCCTGTTTCGGTAAGTGTTTCATTTCTTGCTGTAGCGGCAAAAACCGTGACCGGAGTCACTTTGAGATTTAAATTCTTCAAAAAAGCAGAAGAAACAACAATTTCATCAATTGACTGTGGTTTTTCTCCTTTGACCTTATGTTGATCTAAAGTTTTGAACTGCACTCCTCCTTGCAAACTGTTTACATAATTTCCAGAAAGGACATAAGGAGGAAGTTCCTCGTGCAAAAAAGTAGAAGCGGATCGAGTTGTCAATTGATCAATAATTTTTTCAAGTACATTTTTGTCTTGGGAAAAATATATTGTTTTTGCAAAGCCGACCATTAGAGTGTCAGGAAAAATTAAGTACCCGCCATGACTGCCTTTAATGGGTGAAAGCAAATTTTCATCGTTGGCCATGAAAAATGGGATTTGCCAGCTTGGGATGTCGCGTATTGTTTTTTGAAAAACCAAAAGTCGATCCCTTGAGGAAATTTCCTTTTGATAGTAGAGCCAAGGATAATATTTTTCATCGGCGATTTCTAAAATGAATTTATCCACACTTCTATCTTCCAATAATAGGTTAATTAGTTCGTCACGATTTTCTCTTGTTTTTAGGTAGTAAACCTTTTTCAAAACCCATGGTTCCCTGTTTTGTTGTGATATAGCATCACTTGTTGGAAAACGCATTCGTTCTTCAAAAATATATTCATTCCAAAGGTGATTGCTATGATATATACAGAGGTCATTTTCTAAAGTGAAACCAACCACTTTTAATAACTGTTGGTCGCTATAAGCCCACTCATTATTTGCAAAATCAAAATAGACAAGTAGATCATTGCGAAGCAGATATTCTGATAATGATTTAACCGTTCTTTCTATTTGCAGTTCAAAACACAGTTGTCTTAAGGTTGCTATATTTAGACCGAGTACAATTTCATCGCTCGCTAGTTCGCTTGTTTGTTTTGGATATACTTCTGACTTCAGGTCTTCAAGCCAAATAAATTCATTAATGTGGCGAGCACTAAAATTAGGTAGAGTACGATAACTCAAGTCTTTTACAATTGCTAATGTATTGCTGTCAGGAAAAAATTTTTCAAAATTACCATAATACGCCACACCTACACCTTGGATATAATCACTATACTCTTCAGCAATTTCACTAGTTTCATAGTAATTAGCTGCATATTGTCCGGTGTTTGAGATGCCATCATTTTTTAGTTTTACCATCATAGAATTATCACCGACGATTCCCCGATATGCCCCCTTGATATTGTCACTAATAGTAGCGGACAAACAGAAAGCAAGCCCAATTCCAATTAAGCCGAGTGATGTCATACCATAACTGATGCACGTCCTCCACCTCTTTTGCTGAAATACGTGGAACGTGTGTGAAAATAGAAAGCCTAAATTTACTCTCGCTTTTCGTTTTGGAATGCTATATTTTATAACTGGAAGGCTTATATTCTCATTTGGTATTTCACCAGTAATCACACTCGTAATGACGCCATCCTCCATCTCAATGATGTGGTCGGCAAATTGTCGCGTTAATTGCTGATCATGAGATACCATGATTACTAAAGATTTTTGCGAAATCTTTTTAAGCAGTCGCATGACTTCATCTCCAGTGTTTTGATCTAATGCACCGGTTGGTTCATCAGCCAACAACACATATGGGTCATTAATTAATGCGCGGACAATAGCGACACGTTGTTTTTCTCCCCCGCTTAGTTTATTAACAATTTGCTTCTTTTTGTGTTTAAGACTTACTAGTGATAAAAGGTCATCACACTTCCTATCTCGCAAATTGCGTGGTAAATCATGGAGAGTTTCAAGGGGGAAAGCTATATTCCGCCACACCGTTTCAGATTCAAACAGCTTGAAATCTTGAAAAATGAAACCGACCGAGGACAATCGCCATTTGCTAAGCGTTTCATCATTCATCGAAGAAAGACTAAGACGATTGACCTCAATTGTTCCTTGAAAACTAGTTAATCCCGCAAGGCAATTTAACAAAGTGGTCTTGCCAGATCCCGATGGGCCATAAATGACACAAAGTCCACGAGAAGGAAATGATAAGTTGATATTATCCAACACTAATCTATCCCCGTAATATTTACTTACATTTGTGAGTTTAATCATTTGAGCGGAGCTCCTCGGATAAAGAGATTTTCTTAGCAAAAATAAGAGGTAGGCAAGTCGATATTAAACATATCAGCATGGTGGATACTGCTATTAATAAAGGAAAGAGAAATGGTCGCCCATAAAACTGTTGAAAAGGTATATCAATTAAGTTTGGCAATGCTGTCAGCCTGAATATTAAATAATTAATTGGGTTTTGAAATAGTAACACTAAAACAAAAGACAATGCCGTCCCAACCAACCCAACAATCGTGCTTTCAAAAAGGTATATCGAAACGAGGTCATCACGTCTTGCACCAAGGCAAAGCAATATAGCTAATTCCTTAATATCTTCGCTATAAGAAGCAAAGGCAATTAGACCAATAATCAGCGTCGTACCAATTAAAGCAATTAACAAAAATACTTCCATTCCAATACTAGCAGCATTAACCAAAGCGAACAGAGCATCCTCCACTTCTATTGCCGAACTAGAAATAGTAAAATCCTTATCGCTACTATTAACTAACTCCCTAACAGTATTAACCTCTTTTCCGTTTTTTAGAAACATGTAGTGTGAGTAACCAGATATTTCTTCGTTGCCAGTTGCTTTGGCAACTTGCTCCTTCCATGAGGTCTCTCCGACGACCATTGAAAGATTGTTGACCATAGCCTCTTCCATATAACGATCAAAAGCCAAATAAGAGTAATAAATCTTAGGAGTGTTTAAAAAATCAATTTCATCCACGACCCCCACAATTTCCATGAAACGACCAAAAACGAAAAAGTCAGTCACGTATGGCGTATTTGGATTTTCGGTGTAAAACGTAAATGCACGATTGCTCTCAACATACAGGAAAGAATTTAGTGGTTCAGCGCGCAATAAATTCTTTAAATAAATATATGCTTTTTTATTAATTATTATTTGATTTAAATTATCAAAATTAGGAATACGACCATATAATAATAAATCATTATTAATTGCGGGATTTAAATATGAAAAAATAGGTAAAAATGAAATACCATCAATTTGCTCATCATTAAATTTTACTATAGGGACGTTACCTACTAATGCGTCATAGCATAATTCAAAATGGCAATTTTCAAATAAGGTTGAAATATGATTTATTTCTGCGTTATTTAATCGATAATTATTAATTAGTATTATAGGTGAATTATTATTAATTAATTGTATTTCTTTATTGATTTTTAATACACAATAATTAAATTGTTTTTTTGCATAATTATCAATCGAATCATTGGAGCCATTTACAAACCCAAACACCATCATACTGGCAAAAATACAAATAGTAAGAGATAGTAATGTAAAGACGTTTCGCTTCATTCGTTTGCATAAGTTTTTTACGAGTAATGGAAAATACCAATTTGGATGACACGTGATTTTATTTGCTTTTTTTGGGCACACTTCGTTATCATTGTTAGCTATTGATTCATCCTTTATTACCTTTCCATCACTCATGTAAATCAGCCGATCACTGTACTTATAAGCCAGGTCAATATTATGAGTAACGACGATTACTAGACACTTATTGCTAACCTTCTTCAATGTATCCATGATTACGATACTGTTATTGATATCTAGTGCGCCTGTAGGCTCATCGGCCAAGATAATTCTCGTTGAATTAATTACGGCTCTTATAATGGCGATACGTTGCTTCTCGCCACCGGACAATAAAGAGCATTGTTTGGTTAGTAAATCTTTGTTTATGCCAAAAGAAGTTGCTACCGACTTGGCTTTTTTCTTGGCTTTATTAAAGGACCATCCATTTAATAATAGAGGTAACATTAAGTTGTATTGGACGTTATGTTTTTCTAAAAGATGGTAGTGTTGGAAAACATAGCCAACGTTCTTTCGACGATATTCAGCCGCTTCTAGTTCCGATAGTTTAGTAATATTTTTTTGATTAAATATAAGTTTCCCTTCGCTCGGGTTATCTATCTTTCCAATCAAGTTCAAGAGTGTCGATTTTCCACACCCAGAAGGGCCCACCACACTGATTAAACCCGTGTTTTGGAAGTGAAGAGTAATTTCGCTTAATGCTTTCTTCTTTATCTTCTTATTTATGTAAAAAGTCTTACCAATATTATTCAATTCTAAAAGTGGCATAAAAAAATCCCTCTATTAAATAAATAGGGGGATTTATTAATTTAGTTCTAGGGATTAGTGATCAAGTTTTTGAGTATATGGCACATCTTCCATTTTAACTGCCGCTGGCACTTTTGGTAAACCAGGCATTGTCATAATGGCCCCTGTTAATGGAACAATAAAATTCGCACCTGCGGAGAGGCGTACTTCGCGAATAGTAACCACAAAGTCTTTTGGGACGCCCAAAACTTTAGGATTGTCCGAGAGTGATTGTGGAGTTTTAGCAATACAGATTGGAGTCTTACCAAAACCGAGTTTGGTGTAATCTTCAATTTGTTTTTCAGCTTCAGGAGTATAAGTCACATCTTTTGCACCATAAATCTCTTTACAAATAATATTGATTTTATCTTTGATTGGAAGTTCCACATCATATAAAGGTTTATAGTGAGATTCTTTGGTTTCAAGAATTTTCATTACGCCTTTTGCTAATTCCGCTGCACCTTTAGCACCATCACCGAATGCAGTGCAATATGCATATTCGTACCCATTATCCTCACACCACTTTGATAAAACGGCAGTTTCCGCTGCTGTATCAGATGCAAAATGATTAATCGCGACAATAGCAGGAATTCCATATTTACCAACATTTTCTAAATGTTTTTGTAAATTGCAAATTCCGTTCTTAAGTGCGTCAACGTTTTCGTTAGTCAAATCTTCGAATGGTTGACCTCCGTGCATTTTAAGCGCTCTAATGGTGGCTACAACGACCACTGCATCTGGCTTCAAGCCAGCAACACGACATTTAATATCGAGGAACTTTTCAGCGCCAAGGTCTGCGCCAAAGCCAGCTTCAGTTACGACAACTGGCGCAAGCTTTAAGGCCATTTTGGTAGCGATAATTGAGTTGCAACCATGAGCAATATTAGCAAACGGACCGCCGTGAATAATCGCGGGGTTGCCTTCGAGAGTTTGAACCAAGTTTGGATTTAATGCAACTATCATTAACTTCATTACTGCATGTGAGATGCGTAACTCTCTTAAAAATACTGGTTTGCCATCAAAGTTGTAGGCAACCATAATATTGTTGATGCGATTCATGAAGTCCTCAATGTCGTTTGCTAAACAAAGAATAGCCATGAGTTCTGAAGCGACAGTAATGACGAACTCTTCTTGACGAGGTTCGCATTTAGTTTCACCTTGAGAAATGGTCACGTTTCTAAGAGCGCGATCATTCATGTCCAGGGCTCTTTTCCATAAAACTCTTTTTGGATCAATGTTCAAAGGATTGTCTTGGAAAATTGAGTTGTCGATGCAGGCAGCGATAAGATTAATTGCGCTTGTCAAAGCATGCATGTCACCAGTGAAATGTAGGTTGATATCTTCTGTTGGGACGACTAATGCTCTACCACCACCAGTGGCGCCACCTTTGATACCGAATACAGGTCCTAATGAAGGTTCTCTGAGAGCAACTAATGAAGGCACACCGATGTAATTCAAGCCATCGTGCAAACCGATGGAAGTAGTTGTTTTACCTTCACCAGCTTTGGTTGGAGTAATTGCCGTCACCAAGACAAGCTTGCCATTAGGACGGTCTTTGAGTGTCTCGAGGATATCGAGTGAGATTTTGGCTTTGTCATTGCCAAATGGGATGACGAATTTTTCGTCGATGTTGATACGTTTTGCGATCTCAAAAATGTTGTTCATAAAGTTTTCCGCCTTCTTTCTATAATTCTCTCAACTATATAGCTAGCAATTGTCAAACCAGATGATGAAGGTACCATCATTGAGGAGTATAGTTTTCCCTCGTTTTTCTGCGGTAATTCGTCTGAAATGACCACTGCTATTTCTTTCGGGTCTAAATTATTACGTTTCACCATGTAGCGAATCTTTTTTGCCAATGGATCAGTATGAGTTTGGTTTAAAGTTGTGAGATGAACAGAATTGGGATTAAAACGATTAGCCATACCTAAAGACATTATGCTTTCGATATTGTTTTCTCTTGTTTTGAGTTGTAAAGCGATTTTTCCATCGACATCATCAATTGCGTCAACGACAAAATCTACACGTTTATCAAAGACGAACTCTTGTGATTTTTGACAATATTTTTTCACTTTGACCTCTGGATTAATTGATAATAGTCTTTCTTGGGCTACATCAACTTTCAAGCGGCCAATATCTTTATATGTATATAAAATTTGTCGATTTAAGTTTGAAGGATCAACTTTGTCGTAATCAACGATAATAAAATGTTTAAAACCAGTACGGGCGAGTGCTTCTAACGCCGTTCCACCAACGCCTCCCAAGCCGAAAACAGCAATAACTTGCTCTTGGATATAGTTAAAATTGTCTTTGCCCAACAAACACATTGAGCGAGTAAAGATTTCATTCGCCATTTTTGAGCACCTCTTCTAAAAGCTGTTCCCGAGAATTAAAGGTCAAACAAGATAATTGATGTTTAAAAAAAGTCACCTGTCTTTTGGCGTAGTTCCTTGTCCGACGTTTGATTAGCTCAACGCATTGCTCATAGTCGCATTCGCCAGCTAAAAAATCGATTACTTCTTTATAACCGATAGCCGCCCTTGCGGTCAATGAGAATTGATATTTTTTTAACAAATTTTTAACTTCGTCAACTAGGCCATTTGCAAACATCGCGTCAACTCGGGCATTGATATTTGTGTAAAGAGGTTCGCGCTCAGGATTAAGAAAATAAAACTTCACCACTTCATCTTTGTAATAAAGGGCGTGCTCTTGGCTTGCAATCGCTTCGCTTTTTTTAAGTGTGTGCGTGCGTGCAATTTGCAAAGCGCGTAACACGCGCTTACGATTGTTTGGATGAATATTTTTAGTTGCTTCAGGATCTATTTCTAAAAGCATATTAAATAAAGTCTCGTTGTCAAATTTTTCTAAATCAGAAACATCATTATTATGTGTTTCATCTTCAAAATTATAATCGTACAAAGCGGCTTTAATATATAAACCAGTTCCACCACAAACAATGATGGTATTGTAGCTTTTTCTTAATTGTTCATAAACTTTTCTGAAATCTTCTTGATATTGTTTAACCGAATAAGTTTCGCTTGGTTTAACAACGTCTAACAAGTAGTGCTTTTGATAATCTAAACTGTTTTTTGGCACTTTTGCGGTACCGATATTCATTTCGTCATAGATTTGGAATGCATCAGCATTAATAATTGGAGCATTAAATCGATTAGCAAGTTCAATTGCTAACGATGTCTTGCCTGAACCAGTTGGACCTACAATTACTAAAAGCATGTTCCCATAATAGCACACACAAGCAATTTTTCCAGCAAGCTGTACAATGAATTTTAAAAATAAAAATCGCTACTTAATGAGCGATTCTATAGTTTTCAACAATTGGTACAAAGCTTCCTTAGAGGCTTCGTAATTGTTAATAATGGGATGAGCATTATAAAGTTGTTCTAAGTTTGCTGCTTCGGTAAATTTCCCCGCGGCTCTAAGGTTGGCGATATTGTGCTTTAATTCTATGATTTCGCTATTGGTTTCTAAAAAGGTTTTATTTTTCAAATATTCCTGCATTTCAGGAGTATCGTCGATTGCCTTTTTTAATTCTTTGACTTTTTCAAGCACCTCATCCATTGACTAATTCTCCTATCATTGAATAAGTATGTGATTCATGTATTTTGACTTTAACGATTTTTCCAACCAAACTTTCATCGCCTCGAAAGTGCACTAGCTTATTTTCATCAGTGTACCCCGAATACATGTTTGGATCGTTTTTGCTCACACCATCAACAAGAACATCAAACACTTGTCCCACCATCGCATCACTGTGTGCTTCGATATGCTTTTCTAAGCGTTTAACTAATGCCTGGAAACGAGTTGATTTTGTTTCTTTGCCAATATGGTCTTCCAGTTTTGCCGCGGGCGTGCCCTTACGCGGGGAATAAATAAAGGTAAAAGCAGCTTCAAATTTCGCTTCATCAACCAAAGTGAGGGTGTCTTCAAATTCCTCGTCACTTTCATTAGGAAAACCAACAATAATATCAGTGGAAAGAGCCAAGCCTGGAATCTTTTCTCTCATCTGTTTAACTAACGCCAAATATTGTTCTCTAGTATATCTTCTACCCATCGCTTTCAAGATTCGATTGTTGCCTGATTGCACAGGAAGATGAATAAATTTCATGATATTTGGGTATTTAGCGATAATTTCAATCATCTTACTAGAAAAATCCCAAGGATGTGAGGTGGTAAATCTAAGTCTAGGGATACCGAGTTTCGCAACTTCTTCGAGCAAATCAGCGAAATCTTTTCCTTCGTTCAAGTCTTTTCCATAAGCATTAACGTTTTGTCCTAAAAGGGTGATTTCTTGATAGCCCTGAGCCACTAGTTGTCGACATTCATTGAGCACATCTCCGAAAAGACGGCTTCTTTCCTTTCCGCGGGTATATGGAACGATGCAGTAGGTACAAAACTTATCACAACCATATATGACATTAACAAAAGCTTTATATTGATTGCTGCGACTAGCGGGTTTTATTTCCACTACTTCACCGGGTTTACTTTCAACTGCAACCACAATTTCTCCAGATGTTCTTGCTTCGTAAACAAGTTCATATAACTGTGGTATTTCGTGTGTACCAAAATATAAATTTACTTCCTTAAAAATATCCATCATGCGATTTAATATTTCAGGTTGTTCAACCACACATCCACATATTGCTAAAACAAGATTTTTGTTTTGTCTTCTTAAGGCTTTTAAATTACCAATTTCACCAAAGACTTTGTCTTCAGCATTTTCTCTAACGGCGCAGGTGTTTAAAATAATTAAAGTAGCTTCTTTTGGATTATTGGTTGAAATATAACCGATATCATCTAATAAACCCCGAAGCGTTTCTTCATCACGTACATTAGCTTGGCAACCGTATGTATGGATATAGTATTTTTCTCCTTTTACAAGCGCTTCAAGCGCTTCTTTTTTATCAAACGAAGCAGGCTTAAAAATGGTTGCTTCTTTGCGACGAGAAGCAGCTTTACGCATATCAGGAGAGGCGATTATTCTTTTTTTCATATTAGTTTTCTTCTTGGAAATAAATTGGGAAAATTTGCTTTGCATAACCAGTCGCATCGTCGATATCTAGAACAACTGCGGAAAATATTCCACGTCCTTCGTCGGGAGTAACAAACGTACTCTTTTTCCCGTAGACAATGCGATTAACAACTGTATCAGAATCTGAACCTAGTATACCATTGGCATAGCCGGTCATACCAACATCGCTAATAAAAGCGGTACCATTAGGTAAGATTTTTGCATCGCTAGTTTGTACATGTGTATGCGTGCCTAAGACCGCGGAAACTTTTCCATCAAGGGCATAGGCTAATGCTTGTTTTTCCCCTGTCGCTTCAGCGTGGAAATCGACAATATGAATATTGGTTGGTTCAGCTTCGTCAAGCAAAGTAATGAGTGAATAATATGGTGAGTTGACTTCTTCTTCCATGAATGCACTACCGAGTAAATTAGTAACGCGAATGGAAATTTTATCTAGCTCAAACACCACGCTTCCTTCGCCAGGAAAAGGCTTAATAAGGTTGAGGGGTCTTACTAAACGGTCGGCTTGATCGATATAGCGAGTAATTTCACTTTTGCTCCAATAATGGTTGCCTAAAGTAATCGCATCCACTCCTGCTTCTAAAAGCTCGAAATAGTGGCTTTTAATTAGGCCTTTCCCATGTGTCACATTTTCGCCATTAGCGATAATGAAATCAATCCCATACTTCTCAGCATAGTAAGGTATTTTTTCTTTTAACATCCGTCGACCAATTCGACCGACGACATCTCCGATAAATAAAATTTTCAAATGATGTTCTTTCTATGAAATAGGGCTGCTATTTCGCGGTTTCAATTGCACGATATTCACGAATGACTGAGACCTTAATTTGGCCTGGGTAAGTCATTTCATTTTCAATGCGATCTTTAATTTCTTTGGCGAGTTTGTAAGCACCAATGTCATCGATTTTGTCTGGGATAACCATGACTCTTAATTCACGGCCAGATTGCATCGCATAAGATTGATAAACACTATCGTATGATTTGCATATTTCTTCGAGTTGTTCGATGCGTTTAATGTAGTTTTCTAAAATTTCACTTCTCGCGCCTGGTCTAGCGGCGGATAAGGTATCGGCAGCGTTAACTAAATTTGCAATAACAAATTTAACTGGTACGTCACCATGGTGTGATTCAATGGCGTTAATAACCACTTCTCCTTCGCCGTATTTTTTAGCTAAACGGCTACCGATTTCAACGTGGCTACCATCCATTTCAAAGTCAGCGGCTTTGCCGATATCATGTAATAAGCCTGCGCGCTTGGCAAGGTTTTGATCCAAACCAAGTTCTGCGGCCATAACGCCTGCTAAGTAAGCAACTTCCATAGAATGGTCTAATGCATTTTGGCCGTAAGAAGTGCGATATTTTAAACGACCAACATAATTTAATAATTCTTTGTTAATTCTTGGTAAGCCGAGTTTGAAGGCCACTTCTTGACCAGTCTTGACGATGCCTTCTTCAACTTCTTTTTTCGTTTTTTCGACGATTTCTTCAATGCGTCCTGGTTGAATACGACCATCTTTAATTAGCGCTTCAAGCGATAATCTAGCAATTTCTCTTCTAATTGGATTAAAACATGAAACAGTAATAACTTCTGGAGTATCGTCGATAATTAAATCAACGCCCAATAATTGTTCAAGTGAGCGAATATTACGACCTTCACGACCGATAATACGTCCCTTCATTTCATCATTTGGTAAGGCGACGACAGAAACAGTTTTTTCGATAGTGACATCTTGTGAGTAACGCGTGAGCGCAAAACCAAGTAATTCCTTGGCTTTTTCATCGACTTCATCGCGTGCCTCTTCTTCTTTAGCTTTTGTAAAGGCAGCGATTTCGCGGCTGACTTTTGATTCAACGCGCGAAAACAATTCATCTCTTGCTTGTTGGGTGGACATTTGCGCTACTTTTTCAAGTTCGACAATGATACTATCTATTTTTTCTTGTAAGAGTGATTCTTTGCGTTCAATTTCTTTCAAACGACGAGAAAGTGTTTCATTTTTTTCATCAATAGCCGTCTCTTTTGTGAGCAGGATACTATCACGTTTATTGATGCTTTGTTCTCTTTGGTGGAGGGATTTTTCAAAAGTTTGTAATTCTAATTTTCTTTCGCGGATTTCTTTACTGGCTTCTTGCTTAAGTTCGTTGACTGCTTGTTTGCCATCAATCTGCGCATTTTTAATAATATGGTCGGCCTTTATTTCGGCATCTCTAATTATTTTCTTCGCTTTATTTTTTACGAGGTGTCCTTTTGCTATTAAAATAACAAGCATTAAGATGGCGCCTAATACTAATGCGCCTACACCAATTCCAATGACAAACGGCAAATCAAGAGCAAGAAGAACATTTGTTAAACTTAACATAGTTGTTTTCCTTTCAATCGATTTGTAACATAGTTAGTCTAAAAATAGACATTCTTACCTAAAATGCTTTTGCCTAAAGTATGCCCTTAAGGGAAATTATGCATTTTTTATATAATCAACAGGTAAATCTGATAATAAAGTTCTCTAGTGAGAATATATAGGTAAGTACCTTTTGGTACGTGATTATTATATGACAATTCAACTTTGCTGTCATTAACTTTGAGGCAAAAGCAAGATAATTGCTTATAACATCGTGGAAAAAGCGCTTAAAATCATGGCTACCAACTTAGAAAATAGCGAGATCCTATATGTATTTTGATCGACCTTGAAACTTTCAGATATCATATGCATAAAGTCTATTTTTATATCTTTAATACATGAACATTTATACAAAAGTACGCCATTTTCAAAGTGATGAACTAAGCTGCGATAATCGAAGTTTGCGGTGCCGACATAGGCTAAACAATTGTCTACTAAAACGGTTTTCATATGGTTAAAACCGGGCTTATAAATGTAAATATTGACTCCTGCAGCAATGAGATAATTAAAGTTACTTTTACCGACGTTATAAACAATTTTTTTATCAGGGATGCCTGGCATAATTAAATTAACTTCCACGCCTCTTAAGGCCGCATTTCTGACCGCGCTTAACAAATTAAAAGTTGGCACGAGGTAGGGAGTTGAAATATAAACTGCATGTTTAGCAGAATTCAGCATTGAGATGTACACAGTTTCTGAGACATACTCTTGGAAATATGGTTGGGGTCCATCGCCAAAAGGGAAAACGAAACCATCACCATCCATTTTTTCATAACTTTTTGAGCAATACTGTTTGTAATCTGATTTGGTATTGGCGAACGAATCATATGTTTCTAAAAAAAGAATAATCAAATTTGTGATGGCTTTACCTTGAATTCGAATCATCGTATCTTTCCAATAACCAAACCGATTAATCACATTAGCGTATTCATCGGCGAGATTCATTCCGCCAGTAAAAGCATATTTATGATCAATAATGGCAATCTTGCGGTGATCGCGATTATTGTAAATGCCAGAAACAATTGGTTTAAAAGGATTGAAACGGAAAATCTTAATACCAGCATGTTTCAATTGGATTTCGGCTTCTTTTGAGAAAGTTGCATTAGAACCAAAGTCATCAATGATGATGCGCACTTCCACTCCGATAGCGGCTTTTTCTTTTAAAACTGACAAAATCTTATTCCAAAGTTGACCTTCGGCAATGATGAAAAACTCCAGAAAAATAAACTTTTCCGCCTCTTTTAAGTTTTCAATAAAATCCTTAAAGAAATCTTGGCCGTTTGGGTAGTATTTAACATCATTTCCCAACGAACCGTTAAGTGAGGAGACACCTCTTAAATAATCAAAAACTGGCGAATAATCCATCGTATAATTTTTGAATTTAATTGCTTCAATGTCGCTGATTTTTGCATAAGCAATACATTGATTATGCGCATAAATAATTCTTTCTTTTTCTTTTTTTCTAACACGGCGTGGATAAAATAGGACAAAGAGGATAATACCAAATCCAGGTAAAAATAAAAGGAAAGTAATCCATGGAATCTTAAATTCCGGTGGTTCTTTTTTTGACACCACGACACAAAAAAGGATGACTGCGATTGTTGATGCAACCAACTGTATCGCCCACAAATAGTTTTGCGCGAAATAATATAAGAAGACGAACGCCCCAACTTGAACAAAGATGGCGAATGCGACTAAAATGAAACGATTAAAAAGCTTTCGAATGAGTTTCATATAAATGAATATACCACTATTTTCGAAAGCTTTAATGAAAAATATAATTTAAATCTTATTTAACTATACCGTTTTTTATTTTTGTCAATAATTCTTGGGCGATGTCAGCATTGTCTTTAATATATGTTTTAGCGGCGTCACGGCCTTGGGCAATTTTATTGCCATTATATTCAAACCAGGAGCCGCTTTTTTTAATTAGACCGAGTTCAACTGCACGGTCGAGTATTTCACCTTCTTTAGAAATGCCTTGACCATAAATGATATCAATGTCACATTGTCTAAATGGTGGAGAAACTTTGTTTTTCACGATCTTGACTCTACAAACATTGCCAATCATATCACTGCCATTTTTAATGGCTTCTGTTCTTCTAATGTCAATACGAATAGTCGCATAAAATTTTAAAGCGCGCCCACCAGAAGTAGTTTCTGGATTGCCGTACATTACACCGACTTTTTCTCTTAATTGGTTAATAAATATAACAGCGCATTCTTTCTTGTTAAGCACGCCGGCGATTTTGCGCATTGCTTTACTCATCAAACGCGCTTGTAAGCCAACTGAACTATCGCTCATTTCACCATCTAATTCCGCTTGCGGAACTAAAGCTGCGACGCTATCGACAACGATCAAACTTACTGCGCCGGAACTTGCTAACATTTCGACGATTTCTAGAGCTTGTTCGCCATTATCAGGTTGGGAAAGAATAAGTTCATTAATATCAACACCGAGATTTTTTGCATAGACGGGATCTATCGCATGCTCAGCATCAACAAAGGCTGCGCGACCACCATTTTTTTGGCATTCAGCGATTGCATGTAAAGCGAGTGTGGTTTTACCACTGCTTTCAGGGCCAAAAATTTCAATGATTCTACCCTTAGGGTAACCGCCAACACCCAATGCTTCGTCAATTAGCAATGAACCAGATGGGATGGCATCCACATCAACCGCTTCTCTTTCACCTAAGCGCATGACAGCGCCTTTGCCAAATAGTTTTTGAATCTGTTTCAGTGTTTCATCGAGCGCATCGGCTGAAATGCTTTCTTTTTCTTTTGCCATAAAAAGTCTCCTTACACTAATTTAATAGGTGGTCAAACGATTTTTAGTCCACATATTTTTATAACAATTTTGTCAGCTCTTCTAAAGCGAGAGCGATACTTTGGTTTTGGATATTTTGTCTATCACCTTTTAGATGATAGCGAAGTACTTTAGTTTGTTTTTTTGAAGAGATGGCGATAAATACTTCGCCAACTGGTTTGTTTTCCATTGTGTCGGGACCAGCGTTTCCAGTAAACGCAACGCAGCAATCAACTGCCAATATTTCTCGGCCGTTTTTTGCCATGATTTCCGCCACTTGTTTTGATACAACACCGAATTGATTAATTACCGCATTCGAGATGTTGAGGAGTCGATGTTTTTCCTCGGTGAAGTAAGTAATAAATCCACCTTTATAAAAACTTGATGCGCCAGGAACTGCGGTAATTTCCTTAGCGAACAAACCTCCCGTGAAAGATTCAACTGACCCAAGAGTTAGTTGCTTTGTTTTGAAAAGTTCTTGAATTTCCTTTACTTTTTCCATTACTTTTTTTCTTCTACGAAAACGTGCTTGTTTTGAACAAGGTAAATAATGCCTGAAACAACAGAAGCAATCGTGGCTAAATAAACTAAAATATCAACCACATGGAGGCCAGCTGGCCAATTGGCATCGAAATATCTAAATGGAAAACCATTTAATAAAACCGCGCCAATCGCAATCATTTCTAAAACAGTTTTTAGTTTGCCGAAGCTATTCGCAGAAATGACTATTTCTTTTCTTGCGCCAACAAAGCGCAAGGCATCAATAACGATATCACGAACGACTAAAAGCATAGCGCACCACATATTGAAACTGATGACTTTATCGGCATTTGGAATATAAGGAGCAAAGATGCTCGGAGAAATTAAATAAATGACTAAGGCGTTAATCAATACTTTATCCGCAACCGGATCAAGGAATTTACCTAAGTCAGTCACTTGGTGACTTTTTCTAGCGATGTGCCCATCAAGATAATCGGTAAAACAAGCTAGAACAAAGAAAATAAATACCACAAAGAAAACTAGGTTGATGCCTGTACCACCCAGTTCAATTGTTTGCCAATTGGGAATGCAATACAAAATAAAAAGGCCAGAAATCATGATGACGATGGAGATGATACGCGCACAAGTGATTTTGGTTGGTAAATTCATTATTATTTTCTCCTTTAATGAGTTCCGGTCCTGTAAGCCATGTTCTGTTATGACAATCATTTATCTAGGCTATGCCTATAAGGATTGATTCGTTTCTCTTTCCTTATTTCCCCTACCAAATTTGGGTTTCTCGCTTGTGGGGTTTACCGCGTTCCACTTTATTATTTCTAATAAACTACGTCACTGTGGCACTTTCAGGGAATAGACCATAGTTGCCCTTAGGTTTCTTCCCGCCGTTATGCACTCCTGCATACCTAGCGTTATTTTTTCCGCTAGCGCAATCACTACGAGCATCACAGCTCGTGCGAGCATGGACTTTCCTCTACTATCGCAGCGATTGTCCGGACCGGATGTTATTTAATGGTGTTTGGATTGAATCCATTGCTCCAAAGAAATTTTTCTAGAGCATTAATCTTTTTGACCAGTTCGATATTGTCGGTAGTGACATTATCGCTGGACTTGATGTTGGTAAAGCGAGCCTTATATTTTTCACATTCGACTTCTAATTGACGCTTTTCCATCTCCAATGTTTTGGCCTTGTCTTTTAATGAGCTATATTCGTCAAGTGAAATTAGGGCGTTAGTTTCTGCCATCTTATAATCTTGAATAACCATATCGAGAAAACGATCGACTTCTTCAGCATCATATGCGTTGGTATCGATTAGTGGGAAAGTATGTTCAAGAATAGTCTTTGAATTAAGAAAAAGTTTCAACGCCATAAACTCACTTTCTTATATAATATAAGAGAAACGGCAATAATTCAATCTTTTTTCATTTGAAAAAAGGCAAAAAAGTGATATACTAATGCAGATTTTATGAAAAAATTTGAAAGATTATTGAAGGGACATAAATCACTCGTGTTCCTTGATTTTGAAGGGACGCAATTCTCGCACGAAATGATTGCATTAGGGGCTTTCCAAGCTACCACCGATAGTCGCGGTTTTATTAAGAAAACCAAAAAGCCGCTAAAGATTTATGTCAAAGCTCACAATCGCGTCGGCAAGATTGTCACTGAATTGACTGGCATTACCGATGAGATGCTCAAAGAAAAAGGCGTCACATTTTTTACCGCTATGCAAGAACTCAAAAAATATTGTGGCTTATCGTTTAAAAAATCATCGTTTATTACTTTTGGAAGCCATGATATGAAGATTCTCAATTCGTCGATTTCTTATAGTTTTGATTATCCGAAAGAAATCGTCCAAGTTGTACAACAAAACTTCATCGACTTCAATTCTTTCATCAGCGAATTCATGCGTGATGATAGAGGTAATCCATTATCACTTATTAAATACTGCGATGCATTTGGTGTTAAAGAAGTCGGAATTGCTCACGATCCAGCCGTTGATGCTGAAAACTTGGCTTGGTTATATGATGCGACAATGCGCAAGAGTTCTATCCTCGTTGATGAATATAAAAAAGTCTTAAAAAACTTTAATCACTTCCCCGCTCCAGTGGACACAGTTATTAAAAAACTCGCCATCGGAGAAAATGTCACTTATGATGAATTTGAAGAAGCAATAAAAAAGTACTTAGCATAATGAGATATCCAAACGGAAAAAAATACCAAGTTAAAAACCAAGTTAAAGAGACATCGTCCACTAATCGTCGTACCCTTTTAAGTGCGGCAAATCGTGGCATGTCGTTAGAAGAAGACATAAATTCATCAAACGAATATTATAAAGAAAGAGGTATGGCTTTAATTACTAAACGCCCTACTCCTATCAATATTGTCAAAGTTGATTATTCTCGTGGAGCACGCATTACTGATGCTTACTTTGAAAAACAATCGACGACAGATTATAACGGAGTATATCGCTCTCGTTATTTAGATTTTGAAGCTAAAAACACCAAATCAAATTCCGCTTTTCCTCTTAGCAATATAAGTCGCCACCAAGTTGAACATTTACGCAATGTTATTAATCAAGGCGGTATTGCTTTTTTTATTATTTGTTTCCAGCTAAAAAATGAAATATATTTGCTTGATGCTTCGTTCGTTATTGAATATTTTGAAAAAGGCGGAAGAAAGTCAATTCCTTATCAAGTGTTTAAGGAAAAGGGTGTATTGATTCGTCAAAACTTTAATCCGCGCTTGCATTATATTGAAGCAGTGGATGAATTATATTTCCGCTAATTTTTTGTTTTTATAATTACACGTGTCGCTTATTTTGCACTCATAACAATGGGGGTTTCTTGCTGTACAAAAGTAACGACCGAAATGAATAAGTTGGTGATGGGCTTTAATCCACCTAGCTTCCGGGAGTAATTTTTTTAGTTTCAATTCAATCGTTAAAGGGTTGGCTTTTTGTTTGGCTAAGGATAGTCTTTTAGCAATTCTTGAAATGTGTGTATCAACTGGTAAATCGGGTATTTTAAATAGCTCTGCTCTAATAACCCCGGCCGTTTTATTGCCAACTCCTGGCAAAGTTTGAAGCAACTTCTTATCACTTGGAACTTGATAATTAAAGCGACTAATTAAACCTTCGGCAATTGATTTAACATATTTAGCTTTGTTCTTATATAAACCTAAAGTTTGGATACATTGTTCTACTTGTTGTAAAGAAGCATTGTGCAATTCATCCAAACTTGGAAAACGAGAAAAGAGCACCGCTGTTACGGCGTTGACAGCTTTGTCTGTGGTTTGGGCCGACAACATTACTGCGATGACAAGTTCGTAATCTTTATGATAAACGAGTTCGCATCCAGCGTTTGGAAAAAGTTCATCCAAATAAGCGAAGATACGCTCTAATTTAGTGGTCATCATCATCGTCTAGCCAAGGAGTTTTGGCGATGCGAATAATTTCTTCTAAGTTTGTGGACCAATCATCTTTAATCGCTGTTTTTCCTTCGGTTTCTAGTTCGTCGCGCTTTGCCCAAGAAAGTAAAATTTTATCGACTGAACGCAAAGATTTTTTGCCTTGGCTTAATGCCTCTTTTAAAGCGTTAATAATCGTCTCGTCTGAATAACCGAGTGTTACCCATTCACGAATACGTGAAACTTCAATTGGCGAAAGGCTTCTGCCTAATTCTTTTTGGAATGTTTCGAAAATATTATTGAGTTCGGATTTTATTTTTTGATTATTTTTCACGGCATTTTCTTTTGAGATACTTATTTGAAATTCGCTGTAAAGTTTCTCTTTTAATGGATTCAAAGTGGTCACAGTTTTTCCATTAATGGTCGTATATTCAAGTAGTCCTTTTGTTAATAAATCAGCAATTAAAGTATCGATATCTTTCACATCAAGTGACATTTTTAATGATAGTAAATCGGCAGTTATAAATGGATTACCTTGAGACAATAAATGATCAATCATCAAAACAATCACTAATTGGTTTTCAGTGATCTGCAGTTTTTTATAATTCTCCAGCAAGAGAAAACGGAAATCAATTGCTTCGGTAATCATATTTTCTATTACTTTATCACACCTAATAAATTGGCTATAGCAAATTGTGCAAAAAGTTTTTCTTTTTGTATATGATTGACTTTTTGTTCATCTATTTTGGCTAATTCACTTTTAATTTTAGCATCAGTAATTTTGCTTAATAAATGGATATTGTTTTGCATAGCCTTTTCTAATTTGTCATCAATTTTTAAGTTGAACAACAATGTAAATCTAATTGCGCGCAAAATGCGAAGTGGGTCTTCTTTAATTCTTTGATCAGCCTCACCAATCATCCTTAAAATGCGTTTATTTAAATCTTCTTGCCCGTGACAATAATCGTACACTTTCAAGTTCTTATCCATGTATAGTGCATTAATTGTAAAATCTCTTCTTACAAAGTCTTGAGCTATGTCTTTGATAAAGACAACTTCACTTGGGTGACGATTATCGCGATACTCCTTCTCAATTCTTAAAGTAGTAATATCAAATTTCACTCCATCAGACGTTTTATACTTCAAAGAACCGAAACGTTTGAAAGTATCGTCGGCTTTAAGAAATTTAAGTATTTGCTCAGGAGTTGCATCACTGACAGCATCTAAATCAGTAAGTGATAATCCAAGCAAATAATCGCGAACTGTACCACCAACTAAATATAAGTTAAAACCATGCTCTTCAAAGAGTTTGGCTAACTGCTGAAAAACGATGATTTTTTGATCCATAC
>JAAYCD010000064.1 GCA_012744375.1 Erysipelotrichaceae bacterium
GCATGCTTAAGAACGGGACTTGTTTCGAAACTATTTAGATTATAAATCATTTTTTGGTTTTTACATAATTTGATAGTTGTTTTTGTCGTGGAATGAATTTTTTGCTTGATTTTGCTTATCTAATTTTTGTTACCATTTTGGGCACAAAACAACAAAAAAGTTGTTAACCGTGTAAAATAATTAACAATCACGCACACGCTTATTGTAAAATTATCTCAAAGGACATTTCATGGCTTATTTATTTATCTCTTTTGCTGATAGACTCGACAGAGACATTTCTACAAAGAATGAGCTTTTTGGCGATTCGCTGAGAAGTCAATTTAGCAATCTTCAAAAAAGAATCCCACTCAGAAGACAAACAAATAATTTTCAAAGATTTATTGAGACTTGCTTTCCGACTGAAATGGCAAAAAAGTATTATATTTCTTGTCCTAATTTCTTAAGAGAGAAGAATGAGTCAAAAAGTGGAAAAACTCAGTTTCTAGACAACGTTGTAATTAGACCAGAATTAACGATGTCTATGCGTTCCTACTTGCCAGATAATCAGAATGTTATTTTAATCGGCAAAATAGTGGAAGGAGGCAAACAAAAATACTTTGAAGTAAAAGGAATTCAACTAATAGATGATTCAATGTCGTCCCCACACGATATGGTCATTAATGCTTCTGCGTGTAATGCCTTTTCTTCACAAAAAATAACCCTTCCCAATGGAACAATTATTAATGACAAAATATGGTCTTCTTCCAATGCTGACATCAATGATACTTTTTTTACACCAAATAACGTTTATGAATTGATCCGTTCTTGTTATACCGTTTCTCAACCAGATGAAGTGAGAAAGAAATACGAAGAATGGAATAAATATATTGAGTTCAGGAATTATTATCTTCAAGAGCAATCAAAGAGAAACTTCAAATTAGATAGTGCTCAATTTGTGAAAGCCTATGCAGTAAATAGAAAAGAATACAGAAGAAATTCATCTATTTATGAAGATTATCTTTTAGATAAAAGACCGGAATTTAGTTATGGTGAAATGATTCTATTGTCCGACAAAATTGAAGAAGCTGAAGAATTCCCTGTAGTCAGATTAACGATTGATAGAAATAAAAAGAGTTTTGAAGCTGCTAAGGTATTAAAAAGAGGAAAGAACATAAGTGAAGAAGAACGTGCCATTCGTTCATTAGCTAGCGATAATGTGTTTATTACTTCGTTAGATCCAATGAGCATAATAAGAAATGATGAACACCCTAAAATTGGTGATATGCTTTTTGCTGGTTATGCTCTAGGTGATAGATTTAAAGTTTTTTCATATGACATACTTCCAGAAGAACATTTAGCCGAACTTGAGTACGAACACGACATTGCGTTAGATGAAAAATACAAATCTATAGATTCAAAATATGAAAAAAAGATCGCTTCTGAAGTAGAGGCATTAGTTAAAAAGCTTGAAAAAGAATATGACTCTGAGATTGAGTCTTCTTTAAAGAACAAGAAAAAAGAATTAGCTTTGTCTCTAGACTCGGATGTTAAAGAAAACAAAGATACTAAAATTTTAGCCAAGATTCAAAATCTGCAATCTCAAATCAAAAAAGAGATTGTTAAGAAAAATCCAAAAGACAAAAAAGAGAAAGAAACTGAATACCAAGAGAGAATCAGCAAACTTCTTGAAAAAGAATACAGCAAGATAGATATTGTTTTGCTATATAAGGAAAGAAACGAAGAACTTCTAGCTGAATTTGAAAGAAAAACAAGAATTGAATATGCTAATAAATTAAAAATTTATCGTGGTGAGAAGCAAACGGAGATATCTAATAAATATAAAGACGATATTAGAAACGAAAAAATCTCTGTTAAAGAATCTCTTGATGAATCTTTAAGAGCTGATAAACAAAAAGCAATTGATGAAGAAACAATAATTCGTTTCGCTTTGTATTTTAGACTTGGTGATACCAATAACATCATTAGCGACAAACAGATTAAGATTATTAATTCTTGCTCATTTATCGTTTACGATAGCCGTGCTGAAAAAGCTAAGATCGCCAGACAAGAACAGGCTCTTAAAAACTTTTATTCCGGATATGTTAAAAATCCATATCTTTCAACATACTTGTTTAATCCTGAAGAGCTTAACAGTGTTCAAACTGAGCCTAGCGATTGGACTTGGTATTTAGATTCGCTTAACGACATGCAAAAAGAAGCAGTGAGAAAAGCTGTATCAAGCAATGGTATCTTTTTATTGCAAGGCCCTCCAGGAACAGGAAAGACACAGGTTATAGCTGAAACCGTTGCTCAAATGGTTAAAAAAGGAAAAAAAGTGTTGATCTCCAGCGAAACGCATAAAGCTATTGATAACGTTTTTGAACGTCTACCAAAAATTGCTGAAATTGTTCCGCTAAGACTTATTCCTTCGATTAATAAGAAAGACAATGAGTACGATCCAAAATATCTCGTTGATAATTTTTATACAAATATATCTTCAAATATGAAGAAATCTATAGAACGTTATAGAAACTTCAAAAAGAATAAGGAAGAGTTTAGAGAAAATTATGATTTACTCAAACTTTTAAAATCTAAAGTTGATAAGTCTATTAAGGTTCTTGAAGCTGCTAATAACGAGATCAAAGATTTAGAAAAGAAATCAGCTGTTATTAATTCAGAAATTACTGGTCTTAACAATAAAAAGGACACATTAAGAATCGATATAGATGTTCTCAGAAGGACGATCCGACATATCGAGAATGATAATTTAAAACCAGATGAAGATGTTAAGGCAGATTTAATAGTGGAATACCGAAATTCTTTGTCACCTTTATTCACTCAAGACACTTTCCTTGATAAAGATGTTGGTGTTTTAGTTAAACTTGTTAACGCAATAAAACCAGAAGAAATTAATAGGGAACTAGCTATTTTGAATCCTGAGTCGAACAAGACACTTTTAGAAATTAAAAGAAAAGAGATTAAAATCAGCATGGATAAGTGCAAAGATGATTTCGATGAAGTGCTCCCTGATAAACAAGACGAATACGATAGACTAAGAAAAGAATTGATTGAGATCAAAAAACAAATAGATGCTGACAGTGAGAAGATGCCAGACGATTTGAAACTAGGAGAAATTTTTAATTTCTCATATTTGGTTGCAAACTCAGCTTCAATTTATGAACTAGTTATTTCATTAAAAGAGCAAATATCAGAACTTAAATACAGCTACATTGGAAAAGTTAAAGATGAATTAACTAAAGTTGAATCCGAACAAGAAAAACTTGATATAGAAATAGAATCTCGCAAAAAAGTCATCAAAGGTTTGAACGAGCAAATTATTGATATTCAAGACAGAAACGATGTTAAAGAAGTTCAAGAAAACAAATATAAGTTAGAAAGTGGAATCATACAATTCTTCAGGGATTTTGAAATCTCAGAACCATTTAATGATATAGATGAGGCTTTAATTATTATTAAGCGTAAATGGGATGAATTAGATACCGATTACAGCAAAAAGGAATCAGAAAACAAAGAAAAGATTCCGATGTATGAAAAGATTTCAAATTACATCACAACAGAGGATGTTATTGAAGGAGATAGAAAAGACTATACAAAAGAGCTTTTTGAAAACGCTAATGTCTTTGGCATTACCTGCACATCTAGTGATTATTTTACAAGTAGAAACGTAGATTCTTTATCTGAATACAACATAGAAAGCATTGATATTAAGTCTGCGGGAATTGATGTTGTCATCATTGACGAAGTCTCAAAATCTAGTTTTATTGATTTGTTAATTCCTATTCTTTATGGAAAAACAGTTATTTTGGTTGGTGACCACAGACAGCTTCCACCTATGTATGAATTTTCCAAACTTCGCGATGATGATTTTGAAGGATTAGACGAGAACATCATAAACAAAGACATTAATAAAAGATTCACAGAGCTTTACGAGGAGTGCTTCTTTAAGACATTATTTGAAAAGATTCCTTCCAGCTATAAAACAATGCTCGTCCAACAATATAGATGCCACGAACACATCATGAATGTTTTCAACCATTTCTATAGAAATGAGCTTAAATTAGGGTGGGCAGGCCAAAATAATGCAAAGCAGCACAACGTTAAGCTTTTCTCAAACGGCAGAAATATTATCGAACCAAGTAAGCACATCTATTTTATTGATTGCAAAGGCAACGAAACTCATGAAGCTGATTCGACATCAATGTACAATTCTGGTGAAGCAAAAGTAGTGGCGGAATTATTAAGAAAACTTAATACTTACTTCAAAGAAAATCCTTCACATGAAAGATTGAGCATTGGCATTATCTGCACATATGGTGACCAAGCTAGAAGAATCAAAGAAGTTATAAAGAGTGAAAAAGTTAAGACAGATGCCTTTAAGACAGATGTAGAGAAAATGATTGTTTCCACGGTTGATGATTTCCAAGGAGACGAGAGGGATATCATTATTCTTTCAACTGTTAGAAATCCAGAAGATCCAAGAAGAAGTAATCCTGGGTTTATTTTGGCATATCAAAGAATTAATGTTGCTTTATCAAGAGCTAGAAGAATGCTGCTAATTGTCGGCAATAGAAATTACCTTGAATCAAAAGGTGTAATTGACTTACCTGATGTATATGGTAGGCCAGGAATGGATCAGCATAACTTTAGAGTATATGAGGAGATCTTATCTACAATAGAACGCTATGGCAAAGTCTTAGATGATATTGACATCATTGGTGATAAGGAGGCAAGAATTAATGGATAAGTTTAAATTAGAAACATCAATTCAATTCCCCTTCTTTAAAATGAATGAACTCGTGACATATTCCGAGGTAAAAAAACCAAGCGGAGTTGCCTATATTTTACTTGTATTAATAAACGAATCTAAAGATAGAACCGCAGGACTTTCCAATTTATTGGAAAATTTTGGTGTTCCAAAAAACTTGCAATATATATTTGCGGACGAACTTGAAAAATTAATAAACCAGGGCATCTTGAACTGTGACGGTTTTTATAAAAATGAGTTCGAAACCTATTCAATTGGTTATTTCAGGTTTACAGAAAAAGGCAAAAAGATCTTTGCTGAAGAATCTATTCCCACTGGAGTAAATAAGGAATCTAAAATTGCTGTATTTTATAACATAGCCAAGAATGAATTGTCTTTATCTATTGATGCTGATTTAGAACCAAAGCCTTTGATGGATTGTGCGCTCACTCCTGAGTTTGTTTCATCTTTTAAATGCAATAAAGATGTTGAAGCCTTCCTTAATCTAAATAAAGGCAAGCGTGGTGTCGACATTAAAAAAGAAGAAATTATCACTAAAGTTGAAACTATTGGTGAATACGAGAATTGGACAGCAAA
>JAAYCD010000077.1 GCA_012744375.1 Erysipelotrichaceae bacterium
CTAACGCAACTTAGAAACTGGTCGAAAAATATCATTCAAGGGCTTAAAGAAACTGGTCGAAAAAAAGTCGCAGTGAGAACGATATTAACTACTTCTCCAATGGTGTTTGAGTTATTTAAAAGAGAAAATTTGTATACAGAAATAATTTCTAAAGGCGTAAGAATTTCCTCAATTTGTCCTTTGATGTATACGAACAACCCATTAACTAATAGAAGAAGAATTTTGACTAATTCAAATAAATTTAGGACGTATAGCCGCGCTAGATATATGGTTGATGCAGACATCCTTAACTGTGTCATTGGGAGGTAATTAACATGCAAAGAGAATTTAAAGGTCGTGTTATTGCTCCAGGCTGTTATCGCGGTGAAGCCGTTGTTTCTCGTCAAGGGGTTAACACCTTAGCAACATTTCAATCAAGTGTATTAAAAAACGCTAAAGAAGTTATTGTAGCGGATCAAAATAATCCAGACATTTTTGGACTTAATATAACTGGAAAAGCACTATGCTTACCGATGACGATTGGTTCTACGACAGGCGGAATGGTTATACAAACTGTTTGTCAAATGGGTATCGCTCCGACAGCATTTTTATTTAGTGAGCACATCGATTCGCTCGCTGCTTCTGGCATTGTCCTAGCAAAAGTATGGGAAAATAGTGCGGTTATATGTATTGATCAATTAGGTAAGGAGTTTATTGAAACAGTAAAAACCGGTGACTTAATTGAAGTTAAAGAAGACGGAACGGTTAATATCTTAGACAAGGAGTAATTAATAAATAATTAAACAAGCGCAGCAATTAAATTAAAACTGCGCTTTTTTGTTGTAAAATGTAATTATGAAAACAACGAGAAAAGACAAAGCGCTAGCAATCATCTTCATTGTATTGTCTTTGATTATTAATGTTGTGATTGTTTATCAAGCATGTTTGAACGGCAATCTTAGTTCTGCTTCTTCAGGAACAATCACTAAAGTGCTGATGGATACGATTAACTTTGTCCTCCCTAACACAATTAATAATGGCAACTATGAAAACTTTGTAGTTTTTGTTAGAAAAGGTATCGGTCATTTCGGAGGATTTATGGTCAGCGGTTTATTTACTACACTAGCTGTTTACTACACTTTTAAGAATGTGGTTTGGTATAAACATTTATCCGGCATATTGATTTCTTTAGTGTTTGGGATTATGCTAGCCTCCATGACAGAAATTATTCAACTTACCGTTGATAATCGCAGTGGTGAGTTTACCGATGTCTTGTTAGATACGGCTGGATATATTGTTGGTATATTAATTGTCCTACTAATTATTTATATATTGAATAAACCAAAGGCAAGCAATAAACAAAGTCAATAAATTGAACTTCTTTGCTAATAACTGTCAAGTGTGGCAAAATAATACTGCTTATTATAAAAAAAAAGAAAGAAATAAAGCGTTTCGATTTGCATAAACCTTTTAATCCTAGTGACATAAAAACTCTCAGTGAAGTAGAGTTAGAATTTTTATGTGAAGATATTCGCGAAAACATCATTGTCAACTGCGCGAAAAATGGTGGCCATCTTGCTTCTAGCTTAGGAGCAACAGATTTAATCGTTGCTATCCATTATTTCTTTAATTTGCCCAAAGACAAAGTTATCTTTGATGTCGGTCACCAAAGTTATGCGCACAAAATTCTTTCTGGTCGCACATTAGAAAAGCTTAGAAAAAAAGATGGAGTATCTGGCTTTCAAAATCGCGATGAATCGATTTTTGATCCATACGAAGCCGGACATTCCTCGACTTCAATTTCTTCGGCAATGGGTATGGCTTTAGCAAGAGACATTCATGGCGAAGACTATCATGTTATCGCCGTAATTGGTGATAGTTCATTTTCTAATGGCGTGGCTTTTGAAGCTTTAAATAACTTAGGAACATTTGGCCATAAAGTCATCGTCATTATAAATGATAATGGTCGTTCCATTGGTAAAGCGGTTGGATCCACTAATAATTATTTTGAAAGATTTAGACTTTCTAAAGGCTATTTAAAGTTGCGTAGTGGCTATCGTAAAATCATGAAAAAGTATGCTTTTACAAGGTGGTTTTATTACTTTTCTAGCGCTGTTAAAAACTTCATTAAAAGAAGATTTGTTAGAAAAAACTTATTTTCCAACATGGGTTTATATTTTATTTCAAATATTGATGGTCATGATTTGCATTCTTTAGAAAGAGCGTTTGGTTATGCGGTTAATGCTCCGACAAGCGTCATCATTCATGTCACGACGAGTAAGGGCAAAGGCTATCCTTATGCCGAAACTGATGAAGCTGGACATTGGCATGGCGTTGAACCATTTGATATTAATACTGGTAAGCCATTAGTGAAAGCTGAACCAAATACAATTGGTTGGAGTTGTGTGTACGCTAATTTGTTAAAGGAAAAAATGGCAACTGACCCGAAGATGGTTTTAATCAATCCCGCAACGATGATCGGTAGCAAAATAGATGACTTATTAAGTCTATATCCAGATCGTGTTTATGATGTAGGTATTTCTGAAGAACATGGTGCGGTTTTTGCCGCAGGCTTAGCTAATAACAACATCCATCCTTATTACTCAATTTATTCAACATTTTTACAAAGAAGTTATGACGAAGTGCTTCATGATATTGTCAGAATGGATTTACCAGTTACTTTGCTTGTCGATAGAGTTGGTGTTCCTGAAGAAGACGGAGAAACGCATGCTGGCATATATGATGTTGCTTTCTTAATGTCGATGCCTAATATTGCTATTGCAATGGGCAAAGACCAAATGGAAGCTGAAGCTTTATTTGATTTTTCTGAAATATATAATCATCCTTTAGCGATTCGTTATCCGCGAGGCAAAACAACTAAAATGCCACAAGCGATTGTTAAACCAGTGGCTTTAGGACAATGGAAAGTCGAACAAAAAGGTGAAGAGGTTGCCCTTATTTCTTATGGTCCGATTGTTAACGACTTATTAAATAGATATCCAGAATATACAATTATTAACGCTATGTTCCTTAGACCGATTGATGAAAAGGTTTTAAGAAGTATCTTAGTTTATCCATACATCGTTATTTATGATATTTATGGCACTAGAGAAGGCTTTGCCTCATTCGTATTAAACGCTTTAAATGATATGAATTACGAAGGGAAAGTGAAAATTAAAGCACTACCTAATACTTTTATTGCTCACGCTAATCAAAAGGAGCAACTAAGTGCATGCAAATGTACTTTGGAAGATTTAGATGAAGTGTTTAGAGAATTAAAATGATTGAATTGCTTGAACCGATTGGCCATTGTTTCGGGGTCATAAATGCGATTGAACTCGCCAAAAGAACTGCTAAGCAGTTTCCTAATAATAAAATCTATGTCTTTGGTTTATTGGTCCATAATGACGAAGTGACTAAAGAATTAGATGTCTTAGGAATTACGACTATTGATTTAACGAGCATAGACCCTATTGAAAGATTAAAACTATTTAAAAATGACGAGATAGTAATTTTTACGGCACACGGTCATCCGGAAAAATACGAACACATATTAAAAGAAAACAATGTCACATTTATCGACGCCACTTGTGGCCGTGTCAAAAGATGTTTCTCTTTAATAAAAAAAGCTGAGCATGTGATTTATATTGGCAAAAACAATCATCCAGAAGCAGTAGCAGCTTTGACGATGAATGATCACATGTATTTTTATGATATTAATAAGAAGTTTGATTACGAACAAGTAGCCACCGATAAACCACTTGTGATTAATCAAACAACCTTATCTTTTCTAGAATTAAAAACTATTCATGAAGAAATAAAAAAGCATATTCCTAATGCTGAAATTGTGGATGAAATATGTAACGCCACTTTATTAAGACAACAAGAAATTATGAACTTGAATGATGATGTTGACACAATCATTATTGTCGGTAGCAAGAAATCTTCTAACACAATGAAATTATATGAATTAGCCTTTTCAGCCCATCCAAATAAACAAATATATTTATGGGAAAATATTACTGATTGCCAAAACAGCAATATCAAATTTAACCATGCGGTTATAACAAGTGGTACTTCAACACCAATTACTACCATCAATGAAATTAAAAACTGTCTAGAAAGGAAAGAAGCGCTATGGATGTAAAAACCAAACCAATTTCTCATGTTGCCCTAATCATGGATGGTAATGGTCGGTGGGCCAAAGCTAGAGGCTTACCTAGACACAAAGGCCACGAAGAAGGATGCAAAAGAATTATTGAAATCTTCGATGCTGTGAAAGCAAATCATATCAAGGTGATGACTTTATATGCTTTTTCTACTGAAAACTGGAATAGGCCCAAGATGGAAATTAAACAACTTTTTGGTTATCTAGATAAATTTTTTAAAGATAACATCGCCACTTTCATGAAAGATGGCATTAGAGTGCAAATCATGGGCGACATATCGCGCTTACCTGAACATACACAAAAAGTAGTAATCGATGCATTAGAAAAAACAAAAGATAATGATAATTATGTATTTAATATCGCTCTTAATTATGGTAGCCAACAAGAGATAGTAAAAGCCACAAAAGAAATCGCATTGATGGTTAAAGAAAATAAAATCAATATTGAAGATATTACTATCGATACAATATCTAATCACCTTTATACCGCTAATTTGCCACCGATCGATTTAATGATTAGAACTAGTGGCGAACAAAGATTGTCTAATTATCTATTGTTCCAATTAGCTTATAGTGAATTTATATTTACACCGACTTATTGGCCAGACTTTACCAAAGAAAAGTTCGAACGATGCTTACAGGAATTTTATAAGCGCAACCGTCGATTTGGTAAAATTGAGGAAGAATAACATAAAAATAATTAGAGCGGTCCTTAATAAAGCTATTTGTAATCACAATAGTTGAATGCAACTTCAAAAATAATGAAATAAATTTAATCTTTGATAAACAGCTCTCTATTGAGAGTTGTTTTTGTTTAGATGTCTCCATAATAAGTTGCACAGCGATGAAAAAAATACCAGAGGCAAATATAAATCAAAGATTGTATGGTTTTTATCTGCTTAAATGTTATAATTACCTTAGCGATTTTAATCTAGATTAATTATTAAAGGTTAAAATTATCACTAGTTATGACGAACAACAAGCTTAAAAGTAATACGGTTCATCACTCAGCGATATAAAGTCACTGTTTTGTTAGTTGCCGTCGTCATTTTTTTTAAAGAAAAAATGATTGATAAAAAAAGAAGTGCTCAGTAAAATGGTTAGCATTAGCACCTTGATAAAAATTGTTAGTATTGAACGCTATCAGGAGAAAAACTATGGATGAAGAAAAACAAATGGTTGATGAAGAAAGTCGGGGTCTGACGTTTAAGGACATCCTCTTCATTATCCGCAAACACTGGATTGCAATTGTCGCTTTTATCGTATGTTGTGGTGTCGGAGGTTATGTGTATTCTGCAATACAACCACCCGTCTACCAATCAACAGGTACCATGCTTGTTTCTTATGAATCTGCTGGAACAAATCCTACTCAGGACTACACTTTCTCAAACTATATCTCTAATACATATGTCGTTTTCTTAAAAGAAAACCTTGTGCTTAGAACCGTTTCAGAAAGAGCGGATGTTCCAGTCAGTACGCTAAAGAACAACTTAACTGTTACAAATAACGCTTTAATTATTAAAGTATCCTATACGCACCACGATGCTGACGAAGCAAAAAGAATCGTTGATATTATTATCAACACGGCTCAAGAAATTGCTGATACCACTGTTGAAGTTGATGTCGGCGGAGTGATAGAACAAAAGCCAGTCTATCACTTGTTATATGACAATTTAAAAGTCATGAGTGCTCCAGAAGATGGCATAAAAGTATCTTATACCTTAAGAGATATTGCTATTGGTTTAGCAATTGGTGTCGGTGCGGCTTTTATTTACGTTCTATTTAGAGAAATGTTTGATAATACCTTTAAATCAAATACAGAAATTGAACGTATTCTTAATATTCCAGTTTTAGC
>JAAYCD010000006.1 GCA_012744375.1 Erysipelotrichaceae bacterium
ACTGTCTAGCAGTATTTTTATTATAGAGGTCCCGCGACTATCCTTATATATTTTACCAAGGAAGAAAAAGCGACCCCTAGGGGTCAATCAATAATACATCCCTTGGATATATATATTGTTAATGAGATATTTTTTATTATATAAAATGATAATAGCATACGCACGAAATATCTTTGAAATGATAAATCGTTATTTGTTATTATATAGCAATGAAAGTATTATTAGTAAGTGATTCGCATGGTGATAACATCACGCTGCAACGTTTAGTAGCTATGTATCCTCAGATGGATTTATATTTGCACGCGGGAGATAGCGAAAGCGATGAAGAGGCTATTAAGCCTTTCATTTCAGTGCGTGGTAACTGCGATCGCTATAAGGATTTTAATGACTACTTCCTTATTCCCACTCCTTATGGGAAGATGTATGTACAGCATAAGCCGCATGTCGCAAATTTGTTGACAAAAATGCGCGAAGTGAAAATCTTTGTCCACGGACACACACATATTCGTAGAAACGAGACCATTAATGGTGTAATGTGGATTAATCCTGGTGCAATTAGTTATGCAAGGGATTGTTTTGATGGCTCTTATGCCATCTTAACGATTGAACAAAACGCTGTGCAAGTCGAATATTACACTGTGAAATAAAGGATAATAATTATGAGCAAGAAACCCGAAATCGTTACCTCTTTTCTTTACAAAGCAGCCAAACTGCTAAACACCAAACAACAATTTAGTGATATCTATAACGAAATATTTGTTAGCAACCAAAAGCAAGTTTATGCCGAATATTTCGACGTTAATAATAAAACGAAAAAATATCGTTATCGCGATATGCAAGCTAACATCAATAAATATGCGCAATATTTTGTTACTCATATCGAGAAAAAAGATACTAATCGCGTTATCCTAAAACTCGCTAATTGTCCAAGTTGGGGCGAAGTGTTTTGGGGGCTATTAATGAGCGGTTTTGTACCGATTCTATTAGACGCAAAGCTTGGCTATGATAATACTGTTAATGTCGCCAAACAAAGCAAAGCAATCGCTATTGTTACCGACGATATTAATCAATACGACTTCACAAAAATCAAATTAATATCTATCCTACAAAACGCAAAAAAGCCTTTGGCTAATCCCGTGTGGGCCGACGAAGTGATGTTTTCC
This sequence comes from Erysipelotrichaceae bacterium, assembly GCA_012744375.1. Lineage (GTDB taxonomy): Bacteria > Bacillota_I > Bacilli_A > RFN20 > CAG-826 > RUG14515. Next base: position 1,164 of record JAAYCD010000006.1, read on the forward strand.
TCAAGCGGCACCACTGGTGACGCAAAACTGATGGTTTTTAACGGGGCTAATTTTGTCAATCAAATTTGCTGCTCGTTAGATATGGGCAACACCAGCGTTGATATTATGTATCCTCAAAAATATGGAAAAATTAAGATCTTGGCTATGGTTCCATTTCACCACATTTTTGGCTTTGTTGCTGTCTTTTTATGGTATACATTCTATGGGACAACCTTGGTCTTCCCAAAGAGCAATACGCCAACCGATTTATTAAGTGTTTGTCAAAAAGCTGGCGTCACTCACGTCTATAGTGTGCCGCTATTTTGGGACTCATTAAGTCAATCCGTTAAGCGTAAGTTCGCACTCCAAAGCGCCGAAAAGCAAGCTTTATTAGAAAAAATGATTGCTTATAATTTAAAAGAAATCGATGCGAAAGAAGCTGGTTTAGCCAGCAAGAAATTCGTGAATAATAAAGTTAAAAAAGTAATCCTTGGTAAGAAAGTTGTCTACTGCATTTCTGGTGGCGGATACTTATCACTTGATACTTTAAAAACTGTTAATGGTTTAGGATATCCTTTATATAATGGTTATGGAATGACAGAAGTTGGTGTTACTTCAGTAGAACTTTCTCCGGATGTTAAACAACGGTTATTAGGATATATCGGTAAGCCACTTCATGGCGTCACATATAAAGTTGATTCCAAAACAAACGAACTGCTAATTAAATCACCTACAATTCATGTTAGGGAAATTATTGGTGGCGTAGAAAAAGATACCGTTTTAGATGATGGTTTCCTTCATACAGGTGATATCGTTAATGAAGAAGCAACCGGTTTCCTTATGAAGGGCAGATCAAAAGATGTCATCATTAACGAAAACGGCGAAAACATTTTCCCTGATGAATTAGAAATTTACTTCAAGGATTTACAAGATGTTGTGAACTTATGTGTGCTAGGAGTGGCGAACTCCAACAACACACTCCATGAAGATATTGTTTTAGTTTTAGAACTTAGTAATCATGTCGATGAAGATAGTTTGAAAAAAATCGAAAAACAAGTCCGCGCTACTACTTTGCCGCACAATACCAAAATTGCGCGCATCTACTTTGCGAAAAATCATCTTCCACTAGCGAATAACATGAAGGTAAAACGCTTTTTAATTAAAAAAGACATCGAAAATGGTTCGTCGAACTACTTAGAACTAAACGGCAAAAAAGAAAAGAAATCGACGGTCAAGTTCCCGCAAGAAGTTATTGATAACGTTGTTCCAAAAGTTAGAAATATTTTTTCTAAAACTGTTTTCCTTCCAACTTTTAAAATTAATGACGAAGATCATTGGATTGATGACCTTGGTGGCGACTCCATGAACTATGTAGAAATGGTCCAACGCATCAATCAAGAGTTCAATATTGAAATCGAGGAAGAGAAATATGGTCTCCTCACTTGTGTTAACGATTTCGTCACTGAAATTGTCAAACTCAAGAAAAATGCATCGATAAACAAATAAATAATTGCATTATTTGTTGGCTTTTGATAATATTACACACGACACCAAGAAAGAGGTAACTTTATGGCAAACATAAAATCACAAATCAAACGTAATAAAACTAACGAGAAAGCTCGCCTTAGAAACGCTTCTAAAAAGTCCGCAATTCGCACTGCTGTCAAAAAAGTCAAACTCGCAGTCGAAGCCAAAGATTTAGCGAATGCCCAAGCATTATTAGATGCTGCTTTCCGTTTAATCGATAAATCAGTGAGTGATGGCGTGCAACATAAAAACACAGCTGCCAGACAAAAATCACATCTCTCTAACTTAGTAAATACTTTGAAGTAATTACTGACGAGAAAAATTAATTAAGAATAGCTCAAAACTGAAATAGCGGTCTATAATACCGCTTTTTATTTGTAAGTCTAGTTGATATAAAGCTTCTATTGTTTGATCGATGATTTTGCGTGAGATAACAAAGCTATTTTTTCTTAAGATTTTTGCTCTTATAGGATTAATAGCTAATTCTTTAGCTATTTGGTCACTATCATAACCATGACGCGATAAATAAGAAACACGGTTCAATATCCTGAATTGATTGGCAATCATCGAAATTAAGATGACTGGTTCAACATTGCTAGTTTTCAAGTCTCGGAATAAACTTATAGCTTCAGCGTTTCTTTCTTCAATTAAATAATTGAATAGTAGGAAAGCGTTTTCTTCTAAAGGACGGGTAATTAGTAAGCACACAGATTGATAGGTAATGCGATTCGAATATAAAGCGACTTTCGTTCCATTATTAAATAAAGAAGCGTAATCTCCATCAGTTCTTCTAGCAATTTCATTAATCGCTTCACTATCAACAATGTGAGATGGCCATTTTTCCTTAAAATATTGTTTTACGATATCTACCCATTGTTTTTTCTCGGGTTCGGGCACTTCAACGATTTGCCCGTTTTTTTCTATTAAGTCATATATTTCAATTTTTTTATTAATGTAGGAATCATTTGTATTAACTAGAAAAATTAAATCAGCATCTGGATTAGGGTTACTCAAATAATTGACTAAAGCAGGATAATCTTGTTCGCTTTCGACTTTATTTCGACCCTTTTCTTTCATTAAGTAATACGGATTATCAATCACAATCGCCTTGTGCTCATAGCCCAAAGGCAAATAATTAGCTTCCTTAACGATTTCTTGAACTGGAGTCAACAAACTATCAAATCTAACGAAATTCATCGCATCAACTTCTGCTAAAGATTTTTCTACAATCTTTTTCATTTGGCTTTTCAAACGTATGTTTTGTTTGCCGCTTATCAAATAAATCATGCCCTTATTATAGGGCATTTTACTTGCGTAAACTAGATAAACATCGTGCGAAATGTAATCGTTCCTTCTAAATCAGTGCGCCTTATTTGTACTTGATTGGCATTTAATATTGCCAGTACATTTTTAGCAGGATGACCGAAAAAATTGTTCTTTCCGCAAGAAATTACTGCAACTTTTGGATTTAAGTATTTAATAAATTCGTTAGAGGTAGCGGTGTCTGAACCGTGATGACCCACTTTTAAAATATCGCAAGTTAAGGTTGGATAATGTTCCATAATGCGCTTTTCCACTTTCTTCGAGGCGTCGCCCATTAATAGATAATCACTATTCCCAAGTCGAAAGCCAAGCACCAACGAACGGTCATTTTCTTCTATGTAATCAGTAAACGGATTGTAGTTATTAAAAACAACTTTTCCCATTGTCACTGGAAAAGCACTTTGATAATCATGAATTTGCTTAATTTTATATTGCTTTTGCAAGCTAGAAAGCGCGCCATAATGATCCTCGTCATAATGTGTGATGAAAACATTTTCGATTGTGTAGATGCGCTTTTTGTGTAAATAAGGAACAAGAACATCTGATGCGATATCTTTATAATTTAGACCTCCAGTATCCACTAAAGAAACTTGATTGTTATAGCGCACAATCGTGCAATCGCCCTGACCTACATTAACAAAAGTTACTTCTAGCGAAATAGCATTGGCGAATGGTAACGAGTACATTAAAATAAACGAACATAATATATATGATAAAGTGCGACTGAACGGTCTTAAACCTAGTGTTAAGTAATACAAGTATCCTAGATATATCATGCCATAAACTAACCCTAATAATTCAGGAAAAGGGGGAAGAAAAATAGCTAGATTAATAAACTTGATTGCTTTGGTGTAATTAGTTAAACAAGTAACAAAAAAACTGCACAATCTTGTTAACGGAAAACCAAAAAAGGTAATTAACGAAGTTAATCCCAAAGCCATGAATAATGGCGTTGAGACAACTTGTAACGGTAG
>JAAYCD010000055.1 GCA_012744375.1 Erysipelotrichaceae bacterium
AAGTCAGAATCAGAGAATGGTTAGCTCAGCCTTACCAGGAGGTTGGGCCTGATCTTCACCCGGGCAACAATCATTTCCAGAAATTGTTTGGTTTTCCATATCTCTTTTTACTCAACTTTTTATTATAACTCAAGAGGAATGATTAGGTTGATAAACATTTCAAAAATACTAGATGAAAGATGGAACGATTCAGTCTACTTTATTGAAATCTCACGGAAGTTGATATATCTGAATTGTTGGACCTGTTGTATAAGAGGTTGTTTTTTTCGTTATAAGATTGGATATGTAATCAATAAGAATGACAAATTGATCCTTTGGATTTATGGGTTTTTTACTGGGTTTAAACTCAGCAATTAAAGTAGAACTAGCTCGTAAACCGTTGTAGTAGTTATTCTCCACGAAATAGCGATCAGGATCAGCCTCGTATCTCCCATAGATATTTGATGAAAGGATGACATATTGTGTTTGACCTGGATTTTGATAATCAAAATTAAAAATCCTATTGGCGTAACGTGGAAGAAATGGTGAGTAACCTTCAGAAACAGTGTTGGTCTGATTTATGTTATTGATTGTTGTGAATTGAAGCGCTTTAGCACGTGTATCTTGCCAAGTTAATACGATTGATGAGTTCAATCCATTTAAACTGTAAATCGAGAAAGAGACCGCAAAAAAAATTGTCAACAATATTCTGATCATTTTATTATGTTTGAGATTAGCCCAAAGTTTTGCAATACTATAAGCAGCTAAAAGGAGTGGAGTGATCACCATTGGTAATGACCAACGTTCCCAATGTAAACCCAATCTACTCAAGGCAATCCAATATCCTGCGCCAAAAAACAGTAACAGCATGGAAGGTTCTCTAGACAAAATTGCAAAGATAATTCCTGCTAATCCAAATATGGCAAAAATCCAACCACTAGCATCAATAAAATTCTTTACATAAAACTGCATATTGCCAAGCCAATTGAGATTATCTGCGCCAAGATGGGTCGAGCGACTCTCATAAATCAATACATCCCTAATTTGATTCAATCTAAAAAATAAATGTGGAGCAAAAATGAACATACTGAGAATAACAATAGCAAGTGTAATTAGGCTATGTCTAAAGAAAAAAACCCAATCAAAACGTCTGTGATTATTTTCCTGAGAAAAAGCGCTGATGCCTAAAGTAAAAAGTATAATTCCATACGATAGTATTCCAGGATACTTCTCCAAGGTATTTAGCGCGACAGTAACACTTGCCAGGATAAGCCATCCCTGTTTCTTTTTTTGAAGATAAATTAGGCAGAGTAAGATTGTCGCTAGCGAAAATGCAGTATTTATTATGTCTCCAGTAATATAGTGAGAATGAACAACATAGGGAGCATAAAAACATGTTAGAAAAGCAGCAGGTAGCGAAAAGTCGACTTCTTTAAATAACTTACCAATCTTCCAAGCAAGAACTGGTACAAATGCTCCAAAAATGGCTACAACTAAACGAGCATGATAGTAAAAGAATAAGGGATTTTCCTCATACGCCCAACCAAAATTCTTATTAAAAAGAACTTTACTGATTAGATTTAAGTATCCAAAAAGCGTTGTGTATAAAACATGGTTTGGTCTGTTATATTGTCCTGAATCGAGTGTGTGATTTTTGCTCATTTCGATAAGTGGATCAATGATAGCTCTTTCATCAAAATGCGTTAGCAAAGGAAAACTAAACTTCAAACCAATCACACGGACAGATAAGGCAATCAAGAAAATCGCTAATGGAATTAGCCAAACATTTCGATTTGCTTTTTTGTTGAGTTCCTCTAAAGACTTTTTCATATTCGCAAATTATACTAAAAGATGTAGTCAATAAAACGAGAATAAATTTATCCTTTCGTGCAATTTTAGTAACGCTCTTATTTAATCAATATAAAAAATAATTTACATTCATGCTTAAGCATAAAAAAAATAAACAGCTTGTTATTGCTATAAAATTATTTTTAATGAAATCACAATTTACTAAGTATTGTTGAATAATTAGCAGCCTTCAACAAACTTAAGTTGTGACCAGATTAGAATTGATAGTAAGTACTTATTATTTAGATTTTCGAACTTTTACGAATAATTTATATAATCGTGGGACCTGCTCTCTTAGCACTGAAGCCTGCGTGCGCCAGCAAAAAACGTCACCTATTCCACCATATTCGAAGGCCGCGATCTCGGGCTCGCGCCAAGCTCCAGTCTCGATTTGTTGGCAAGCCCACTCCAAAAGAGGCCAGTCATCAGGCTGCATTTCAAAGTGGTCACTCAAAGAGCCGTTATAGGGGCGGACACCAGTGACATGCAATTC
>JAAYCD010000044.1 GCA_012744375.1 Erysipelotrichaceae bacterium
GTTTTTTTCATAATTACATTGCAACTTTATGTTGCGTTCCTTTCTTTAAGGTTTTTCCATTAGTTTGGGGAGCAGACCTTAAAAAACTACTGCCCACAATTAAGAGTAAAAACATCAGTAAAAAATTTACCAGATATGTTTTCTTTCACACTAATCGTATGGCATACCGTCATTATCATATATGGCAGTCTTGCGAATTTTTCTAGATTTTTATGTTGTAGTAGACTAATTTGTCTTTTTGTCTTATTAATTTAATAAAAAAACCCGTATCACGAGGACACGGACATTTTTTTTAAAGGATTATTTGTATATTATTGACCGAACAAGATGTCATTAACAATCGCTTCAAGCATTTCTTGACGGCCACTGCCTGGAAGAGCAGGTGCACGAAGTTTAAGAGCATAATCTGATAAGCCTTTTAAATCGATTTCATTATTTAAAATCTTTTGGCCAACTTCGGTTTCATGGAATGAAGCATATTTACGTTCGATGAACTGATCAACACGGCCGTCTTCAATCATCTTAGCGGCTTTTAATAAGCCAAGGGCGAATGTGTCCATACCAAGGATGAAAGCTAAGAACATATCTTCATGTGTATAAGAAGGACGACGATTCTTGGCGTCAAAGTTTAAGCCACCAGTGAGGCCACCGTTTTTTAAGATTTCATACATCGCAGCAGTGGATGTATAAACATCATATGGGAATTCATCTGTGTCCCAACCGAGGAGGAAGTCGCCTTGGTTGACATCGACACTACCTAACATACCATTGATAGCAGCAACTCTTAAATCGTGTTGGAAAGTGTGACCTGCTAAAGTCGCGTGATTGGCTTCAATGTTTAATTTGAAATCTTTATCTAAGCCATATTGCTTTAAGAAACCAATTGATGTCGCGGCATCAAAATCATATTGATGCTTCATTGGTTCTTTTGGTTTTGGTTCGATGTAGAAATCGCCTTTAAAACCGATCGAACGGCCGTAAGCAACCGCCATCTTCATAAGTCTTGCGATGTTTTCAACTTCAAATTTAACGTCAGTATTGAGTAAGGTTTCATAGCCTTCTCTACCACCCCAGAATACATAACCCCTACCACCTAATTTGACGGTGATATCTAAAGCCTTTTTAATTTGGGCGGCGGCAAATGCATAAACATCTGCACTATTAGTGGAGCCAGCACCATTCATGAATCTTGGGTTGCTGAACATGTTGGCAGTGCCCCATAAACATTCGATATCGGTGCCTTTCATTTTTTCTAGGATGTAATCGGAAATCTCATCTAGTTCCTTGTTGGTATCGTTGATGTCCGCACATTCTGGGACTAAATCAACGTCATGGAAACAGAAATATTTGATACCGAGCTTTTTCATGAATTCGAAACCAGCATCAACTTTTGCTTTTGCATGTTCCATAGTGCCAGGTTTTTCGCCGAAAGATTTATCGGCAGTGCCTGAACCAAATATATCGACGCCAGTTGCACAAAGATTATGCCACCAGGCCATCGCGAAAGGTAGGTGCTCTTTCATTGGTTTGCCTAAAACAATTTGGTCCGGATTATAGTAATGGAAAGCAAATGGATTTTTACTTTCTTTACCCTCATATTTAATTTCCGGAACGTTAGGAAAAAATTCTTTCATAAATGTATACCTCTTCACATTGATATTGACATAATCAATTTGGTAAAAAATTGACTATCTTGCTATTTAAACTCGCTAATAAATATCGATTTATTGGTAGTTAAGCAACCATAATATTTATACTCCTTTTTTTCTATTTGAAAAGAAAAACGCTCAAATAAGTTAAATGTGTTTACACTTCGTGTCTTTATTTGTAAAATAGTTTGGCTACGAGGTAAAGATTATGAAAAATAGAACGAAGGAAATATTGCGAGACGGATTTGGTTCTTTAATCAATAACGCAGCGGCGATTAGAGGCGCAAAAAGTGGACCATTATGGCTCACAATTGTCATGTTTGTTTTATCGATTCTTTTGCCGATTATTCCAATCTTTACAGCACAAGCAACCATAAATGGTTCTTATTTTTTAAGTAACTATTCTTATGGTTTAGAAAAATACATTACCGCCATTGGTTTGGATTTAAAAGAAAATCGCGGTGCCGAAATGATTATTGACGAAGATCGTCTCTTAACCATCACCGAAAACGGCGCACCTGTCAATGTTGCGGAATTTGGTACCGTCAAAGAATATGCTTCCTATACCAATTCAGTAACAGGTGAGTATAATTTCTTAGTTTATTACGTTGATGCTCCGATTCTATCTGATAAGAGATTAATTAATACCAACCTTGCGACACTCGTTTATACAAAAGGCACTACCACTCCAAGCACCGCAAACGAAAACGTTTATCGCCCAAGTTATATGATTTTATATCGCAATGGCATTTATGTGGCTTTATATAAAAATAGCAGTGTTGATCCGATTGCCGCTTCTTACGTTGGTGATTTTAAAGCCACCAAACCTACCAATACTTTTTTAAGTGATTTATTAACTGTCAAAAATAAAGAAGGTAACTTAGTTACCCCTGATTTATATAACAATGAATATAACCTTGGTGTTCTAAACAACTTCAAACGCGTCTTAGATGATTCCTATGAAACAGAAAAAGTTAATAAAATGTGGGCTTCTTCTGGCATTTATGCAGCCATCTTCTTAGGTTTAGGTTTATTGATGGGCTTCTTGATGTGGATTTTAACTCGCGGCAAAAACAATCCAAACAACTACTTTAGTTGGTGGTTGTGTCAAAAAGTTGAAGCGAGACTAGCTTTCTCTCCAGCTTTGATTACATTTATTGTGGGCTTCTTCCTTGCTTCGCAAGCCCCACTCATTTATATCATGACCCTTGGTGTTAGAGTGATGTGGATTTCCATGAAAGAGTTAAGACCAATTCAAGCCTAGTCTCCATAACTCGCCCCGCGTGACTTATCGTCATAAAACAAGCGGACCGAATTTGTGACATCAGTAATTTCATAAAATAAATAATTGTCTTCTGTAACGGTAACAGGACGCTCATAACTGCCGGTGAAGACAATTTTTTTATGTTTCTCCACCATCTCGAGCATCTTCTTAACTAGTTCAGGATAAGCATCAGGAAAACGCTCTTTAAGTCCAGTCATATGATTATGGAATACGGGCTCGACATAAAACGATGCACCACTAGGTAAAACATAATGGGCGGAAAATGGGTTTTTTGGATCTTCAATATATGTTAAGTGTCGGAATTCTTCATAATTTCTCATTTGTGATATACCTCATTTCGGTTGATTTTAAATGCGCGATAAATTTGTTCTAATAAAATTAAGCGCGTCATTTGATGTAAAAAAGTCATTTTGGATAAAGCAAGACGATTTTGACAACGAGTTTTTAGTTCTTCGCTAAGACCATAACTCCCACCAATCACAAATGACAAGTTCGCGCCACCAAGTTCAAGTTTATCTTGTAAATAAGTCGCAAACTGCACACTAGTCAGTTCTTTATTAACTAAATCTAAACCAATTAAATATTCGTTAGTCCTTAGTAATTTCAGGACTTTTTGTCCTTCTTTAGTTTTTACGATTTCAATTTCTTTTTCGCCTGGGTTGCTATTTATAGGTTCATCATCTACTTCAATAATCTCAATTGAGACGAAAGGCTTCAATCGCTCAACATATTCAGAGATAGCTTGTTTTAGGTACATCTCTTTAAGACGTCCAATTGCGTATATTTTAATCTTCATCTACCAAGCGTCCCCCCGAAACAGACTCGCGCTGATGCGCACATTTTATAATATATTTATCCTTATTTATACGAAAATGCGCGAATATTTTTTCATAAGCCGCTAAAGCTAGTTTGGGAGTGTTGGCCTCCTCTGATAAATGAGCTAATACAATTTCTTTTGTATCTTTACCAATGATTGATATCGCCGCAATCGCACTATCTTCGTTACACAAATGTCCAATGTCAGACATGATGCGGTTTTTTAATTCATAAGTACGTTCAGTTTTTAGTAGCATTTTGATATCGTGATTGGATTCAATAATTAAGTATGTGGGATTTTTTATTAGTGGGAGAGTATCGTTCAAAAGCACCCCTGTATCGGTTATATAAACTAAAGATTCATCTTTTTCTTTTATAAGAAAACCACACGGATTGTTCGCATCATGGCTAACCGCAAAAGCGGTTACTTCTAAATCTCCAATCACCACCGGTTCATTCACTTCCAAAACGTTTGATAAAGAAGTTGGTAAAGTTCCTGCTAGGGCATACATAATTTTTGGCGAAAGAAACTTCATACCGGAAATATGGTCAATATGATTGTGAGTAAAAAGTGCACCTTGTATGTCAGAAACAGTTAAATTAATTTCTGCTAAACCATTTTTTAAACGCGTTAAAGTAACACCCATATCAATGAGTAATACTGTTTTTTTACTGGCGACAATCGTGGCATTCCCTTTGGAACCTGAGGCAATGATATGAAAATACATTCTTAATTAGCGCTTTCGTTTACTTCGCGCATTTCTTTTAGCCATTCTTCAGTCGGTTCATCAAAACGCCCAAAGCTCTTATAGAAGAATAAATATGACATGCCGGTTTGTCCATTTCTATTTTTTGCGACATTCACTTCAACAAGTGAAACATCGCCACCCATTGGTTCGCCAGTCATCTTTTCTTTTTGTTCTTTGACCAATTCAAAACGTTCACTGCCACTTAAATTGCCCATCTTCTTGTTGCCGGCATTAGAATCACGTGAATTTTTATAATAGTCTTCACGATATAAAAGCATCACCACATCGGCGTCTTGTTCGATGGAACCGGAATCACGTAAGTCAGATAAGATTGGCTTTTTACTTTCACCGCGTTTTTCCACATCACGAGATAACTGGGAAACGACGATAACCGGAATCTTAAGTTCACGAGCCAAAGCTTTTAAAGCTTGCGAAGTTTTACGCACTTCTTCTTGACGAGAATCAAAACCCTTAGTGCTTGGACCAGTAGTTACCAAGCCTAAGTAGTCAACAATAATTAAACCTAAATCAGGATTATTAGCTTGTAATTTACGACTCTTAGCAATGATATCCATGAGTCGAATGTTTGGCGAATCATCGATATAGATTGGCAAGCTACTTATTTTGTGAATGGCGGTTGACACTTTAGCGCGATCATAATTTATGAGATTACCGGTTGTTATCTTCGTTAAAGAAACGGCAGATTCAACGCCGATAAGACGTTTAACAAGTGCTTCCGCTGGCATTTCTAAAGAGAATATAGCGACAGGCTTATTGGCGCGATTGGCAGCGCGATAAGCGAAATTAAGAGCCAAAGCCGTTTTTCCAACACTAGGACGAGCCGCGACAATAATCATATCGCCCGCTTGGAAACCTTGTGTAATATTATTTAGTTTGTTATAGCCAGTTGTTAAACCAGTGACACCATCAGTTTTTTCTTCTTTTGGTGTTTCAATTGTCATTTTAACTCTTTCGGCAATAATATTTGCGGTTTGGAAATCGGAAATACGGCGTTTCTCAGTCGCAATTTTAATCGCCGCTTCGCTATCCAAAATAAAATCATTAACATCGACGATTTCATTGTTTAAATATTTATAGTTTATATCGCGGCAAGATTGAATTAATCTTCTTAAGACGGCTTGATCATTAACAATTGCCACATAGTGGTCAATGGAAGAAAGGGCGACCATCGCGTCAGAACATAGTTTTAAATATTCAACACCACCGATATTTTCAAGTTCTTTCATGTTAATTAATTCTTCCGTAACTGTTAAAACATCAACTGGAATTTGTCGATCAAAAAGATTTTTTATCGCCCGATAAATAAGTTGGTGTTTGCCAAGGAAGAAATCATCTTCGTTTAAGGAAGAAAAGACGGTATATAAACATTCTCTAGACAATAAGGCTGAGCCTAAAACAGCTTGTTCAGCTTGTTCATTATACGGTAAGTCGCGTACAGATTTTGGACTCGGCATATTTATTTCTCCTCTCCGACGAGGTGTAATCTAATTTTGCCAACCACACCTTTATGGAGTTCAACTCTAATTTCATAGAAACCGAGACGATCGAATGGTCCCTTATCAATGAATTTGCGTTTATCAATATCTACGTTATAAAGACGCAGTAATTCGTCCGTAATTTGTTTTGCGGAAATCGCTCCAAAAAGTTTACCTTCTCTTCCAGTTTTTACCTTGAATTCTAATGTAATGTCTTCTAATACTTTGACAAGTTTTTGCGCTTCGGCTACTAATTTGGCTTCATTTTCGCGTTTCTGTTCTTGTTGAGTTTCTAATACTTCTGCACTTTTTTTACTCATCTGCACAGCCAAACGACGAGGGAATAAGAAATTAACAGCGTAGCCATCGCTGACTTCAATCACTTGATCTTTTTTGCCGACATTTTTCACATCAGCTAATAAAATTACTTTCATGCGTTACTCTCCTCACCCTGTTTATTTGATTGAGCACTAGCTTCTTTAAGCGAAGATTCTAACACTCCTAAAATTGTTGATTTAATTTCTTTAAAGTCGACGGAATTAATCATCGCCGCTGCGGAAGTGAAGTGCCCTCCACCACCAAGTTTTTCAACCAATAGTGAAACATTAATTGAGCCGTCACTACGCGCTGAAATGCGTGTTTCACGAGGGCTTACTTTACCAACCACAAATGCGGCATGGACGCCTTTAAATGTTAAACAAGTATTGGCGGCTTTCGCAATGGTTGCATGGTCATATAAGCGTTCTGAATCACCCATCGCAATGACCACTCCATAAGACGGGGTTTCCAGATTAGCGATGATTTCGGTAACTTCTTTGTGTTCTTCATAATCATCTTTTAAGAAGTCATCGGCTAAAGAGTTATCAGCGCCAAATTCTTTTAAAATCGTGGCCGCTTCAAAAGTTCTTATCCCAGTATTTCTGCTTTTAAAATAAGCAGAATCTAAGAAGATGCCAGATAACATAATAGTAGCGTATGTGCTCGGCAATTCAATCTTTGGATTAATCGAAGAAAAACGAATAAATTCGGCGATTAATTCACAAGTTGAACTTGCGGCTGGATCAATGTGATTAAAGACTGGAGAATCAATATATTCTTCAGCGCGACGATGATGGTCGATAACGACAATTTTCGCGGCTCTTTCTAATAGTTTAGGGGCCATAACCATGTTTGGAATATGCACGTCTAAAATAATTAATAAAGTGTTGCCACTTAATAAATCTTCAGCATATCTAGAATTAACAATTAACTTTTCTAATTCTTCTTTTCCAAAAGTAGAAATCATCGCTGAACGAGTTTTGAACTCAACGTTTTTTAAGTCGACGACAATGCGAGAATATTTCTTTAAGCGCGTACAAATAGTTTTCACGCCTAGACAAGCACCGAATGAGTCCATATCCATATTGGTATGGCCCATAATCAAGACGCGTTCAGAAGAGTTAATCAACGAAATTAAAGAGTCAGCTAAAACACGAGTTTTAACGCGATTACGTTTTTCTTGTGCTTCGCTTTTACCACCATAAAACTGCATTTCTTGACCATAAGCTGAAACGACGACTTGGTCACCACCACGGCTCATCGCAATATCGAGTGCTTCATTTGCCATGTCATTTAACTTAATGACATCTGGGAAGTCGTGCGCTAAACCAATAGAAAGAGTTAAAGGAATTTCACCTTTAATTGCTTCATTACGTACTTTATCGATAATGGAGAAGCGATCTTCTAACATTCGGAGAAAAGAACCATAATTGCAAAACATCGAGTAGCTGTTGTCTTTAATTCTTCTAAGAAGAATGCCGTAATCTTTTGAGTACGAAAAGATGCTGTTTTTCACTTTCGAAACAACATCGTTAAAATCATCATCTCCGCGAACCACATCGTCATAATTATCAATTTCTAATAATCCGACCACTGGTGCTTGGTCTTTAGAGTAGTTATAAATAGATTCATAATCAGTGATATCTTTGAAAATCCATAAGCCGGCATCAGATAAGAGTTTTACCATGTAAGTGCGTGAGTTAACGATAATCTTAGTCGTTGGTTGACCGTTAACAACATCTCTTAGAGTTGCTAGGTCTGGTTGCCAAGCAATGATGTCAACGTCCATAATATCGATATGACGATTCTTAAATAAATCATTAGTCCATAACACAATATTTTTATCATCAGTAACCGCTAGACCAATCATTGCAAAGTTATATGCTTCTTGGACGTCACTGCCGATAATCTCAGCAGCCCGCAAGTCAGTTTTTTGTCTTAAAGAAGATAAATACAAAGTCACTGTCCATACATAAAGGGCATTAAAAACGACTAAAATCAACATGGTAAGAGCAAAATGATTGGTCGATAAACTGGCTTGGATGTTAAACAAGTCATTAAAATAAAAAATAGCAAAAATCGTTCCTAATAGGAATTCGAGGAAAATGATTACGAAAGAGAAGATTTTGATGATTTTAATAGATTTTCCCATAGTGCGTATATTATAGATTTTTTTTATTAATTAATAAATACTAAAAGCACGAGTGCTAGTATTTATTGCACGCACAAATAAGATTTTTAATCTTGATTGCGACAAAATAAATTGCTTGCTTTGTATGTATTATATATCAAAAAGTGGTAAATATTAATATTTTAGAAACGAATGTCTTGCACAATATCCCAAACACGTGTGGCGACAAATTGAGAACCGGCTTCGGTGAAGTGAACATTGTCGTTGTTTGGTCTTAAGTATAAAGATATGTAGTTAGGTGTAGCTTCAAATTCTTCGCGTAAGTCTAAAACATCAAAACCATATTCTTCTGCTAATTCGCGTTGAATTGGATTAACATAGTCTCTTATTGTGTCGTTAGGAATACTATACATATTTGGAAAAACAGTCGGAGGCGAAACCATCATGATAATTTTAACATTTGGCAAGGCTTCAAGATATGCATCTAGTAACTTGCGATATTCATCGATAAAGGTTGCTTGTGCATTTGCCCATCCGGTCGCATCATTAGTACCTAACATCATGGCAATAATATCTGGTTTAAAATCTAAAGAGTCAGTATAGAAATGTTGTTTAATATAACTCATGGTTGGATCGTTCCAAGAACCACCATAACCGGTGATTGAAATACCATTTTCGCCATAATTACCAACTTCGTAATCGCTACTAACATATTGGGATAAATACGAAGGATAAGATTGGTTTGGCCAATAATGACCTTTGGTCAAAGAATCTCCGACACAGGCAATTCGATACTTATTTTTAACAGTAATTGGATAAGAAATACTATAGTCTTTATATATGATTAATATGTCTTCTTGATCAAGTTCAAGTTCATAACAATTTTCTAAATCATAATCGATAACTTTTGTATCACCACAAGTCGAACATTTTAATGCTACTTCCAAGCCAGTATCATCAAAATCTTTGCCAGTGATGAAGGTGCGCCAATCAGCGTCTTTAGTTACAGTTAAATAATAATCGTGTTGGTGAGAACACCCTGCTGTTAATAAAGTAAGGAGTGTCACTCCAAATAAAAGCGTTTTTTTCATAAATACCTCGTCAATAGTAACAATGTTTTCGTCGCTATTAATTATAACAATAATCTTTATATTGCAATCATTTTTCGTTGTTAATGATTGTTTATTCATTGAATTTGTATGTTTTTATAATTCGATATAAAACGAGTAAAAAAGTGTGTATATTGAAGTGAACCCCAAATTGGGCACACTTCAAAAAACAGCAAAAGACAGGAATCAATTAAGGTTCCCGTCTTTTGGCTCTTTTTATTTGAAGTGTACAATTCGGGGTTCACTTCACAGGCAGGCAGCTCTTTAATAATAAGGTTTCTTATAAATAATTAGGTTTCAGCAGCATAGTAATATTTAAAAGTAAGATGACAAAAAGACCCCTCATAATCTCCGTCCATTGACTTCAAATATAAGTTGTCATACCACTCAATAGTTGTATCATTTTCATTGTTAGTTAATTTATAAGTTGAACCAATATAGTATTCATTACCAGCTTCATCTTCAGCTGTTTTAATCATTTGATCCAAACTACCCATACCAACTAAAAGTAGAATTGCCATATCATCTAAACTCATAGAAAGTACAGTCTTTTCTGATAATTCTTTATTATCCCATTTTAATGTTTCAGAATCTGAACCCTTCATTGTTCCATTAACCACAACAGTATCAATTTCTTTTCTTTGAGAAATATCAACTTTGGCAACTTCATCTTTAAATGTCTGGAAATCAACTTTTTTAGATCCAGTACAAGCTGTTAAAGAAATTACAACAGCTAAAGGTAAACATAATTTTTTAAGTAAATTCATTTTCATTTCACTCCTTTTTTAATTATATAACCCCCAACGATTTTCAACAAAGAAA
>JAAYCD010000018.1 GCA_012744375.1 Erysipelotrichaceae bacterium
AAAAAATGTACATCTTCACTATGGTCTTTGGTCAAAATGCAAGTGATACGATAATCAACAACAGCGGTTATGCCTTTAAACTTGATTTTTTCTATATATCTTCCGATTGAACAAGAATGATAATGTGGATATCCATCAACATAAAAGTCTATTTGTTTTATTCCTTTTGGATTATTAATCCCTTCAATAAAATCTTTATATTCTAGCTTTTCCATATGTTTATCATAAACAAAAAAGTTGCTACTTTCTAGCAACTCTCTTCTTATTGCATCGCACTTTCTTAAGATAAGGAGTGAGGTCGAATGTGAATCCGAAGCACACATCATCAATGTAGTAAGGGTACGTTTATTAACTCTTTTTTCTTTTGGCAAGCCTTAATAAACTGTTTTCACAAATATGGTATTTTTGTGCATACACCTCTTCCAGCGTATTAAAATCTTCATCACTTATCCAACCGTTTGCATACAGCCACTCTAAATGAGCCATTATCAAAGTATATCTTGTTAAGTCATTTTCGTTAAAAACGGACATAAATGAGCCTCCTAATAGTTCAAGAGCTCACTCTCAAGAAGAGAATAATCAAGTAAAAAGAACGAAAGGTCTTTCATTTCCAATCGTTCTTTAATAAACAATGACATCAATTACGAATATCAAAAACTAATGAAAAATGGCGATTTTAGGCACAAAAAAAGCCAATCCTTTGTGGAATTGGCGTTTTTAGAACGTTTGGCGGAGAATTAGGGATTCGAACCCTAGCGGGACTTGCATCCCCTTCCGGTTTTCAAGACCGGTCCCTTCAACCACTTGGGTAATTCTCCATGTTTACGGACTATTTAGTCTCGCTTTGATATTGTATTATCAATTGCCCAATATGGGAAGCAGCCAAAATATCGTCCGTTTATTAACATATAATCTCTAGTCAACCAATGCAATATTTTTTATCAAAATAGTAAAAGTTATTTGCGAACGGTTTCGTGAGGAGTAATTCTTCCGTTATATGCTTCTTTGCCTTCACTAATTGAAATGAAAGCAGAACTGTCGAGTTCGCTAATTAATTGTCTCAATTTTTTTAAGTACTTGCCATCGATATATATGATCAACATATATTTTTCCGACGTTCTTTCTCTACCATAAACATCAGCAACAGTCATTTGAAAACCTGCTTCAGAAATAGCGTGTAATAAAGCAGGATCTCTTTTAGAAGTAATGACTTGTACAATCATGTTAGTAGGAATGAATAGTTTGACGACTAGACCACCGATAAGTGTTCCAGCAGCATAACCAGCGGCAAAAGAAATAGCCACCCATAAAGAAGTTTCTTCTGTCGATAAGGCTTCTCTGACAATTAAAAACCAAATCATAACTTCGACAAAACCAATTACCGCCGCCACAACTCGTTTTCCACGTACCGTCATCATTGTTCGTATTGTACCTAAAGAAACGTCAATAATACGGCTAAAAAAGACTGTTATACATAAGATGAGTGTGGGTATCATGGGTTGTTCCTCCTTGTTTTATTTGCTGTACTATTTCTCTTAAGGAATAAAAAAGTTGATTGATTGTCTTATTTATTAAGACCATCATCCAAGAGAGAAATAGTATCTAATAATGTTACCGATTAGTCAATTACATTAGTTGGTTTACCTCGTTTTTAATAAAACGAAGTAAAAATTGATTGTTACCAATTCTTAAATAATTTTACCATGATTAACCGATTTTGGCGATTAATAGGCTGTTTATTTTTTAATAAAAACGACCTTCTCGAAAGGGAGAAGGTTCGTGGGGGTAAATATTGGTGGACCATAATGGAACTGAGACGAACCCACCACTTCACTTTGCAAGAAACAAAATTCTATTTCAAATTCGCACATCAATCAAAATAACTAAGCTCCTCTGAACTCCTGAACTCTGATTATCTATCTTGGTTTTTGAATAGACTCAATCGAAGGTAATAAAGCCAGTTCCACGGAAGAAAACCGCAAAACCATGATGACCATTTACGTTAAACAATTAATGATTTGTTAATTGCTACAATTGGTGACGAATTCCAATATTTAGCGGTTCGAAACTCTTGTACAAGACTGAAATATTTAAGGTTGCCAGCAAACAAAAAGTGTAATATCTTCATTTTCTTCTATCGTAATTCCATTCGTTGATGCATTCTAGCTCGGTATACCATCCAGTAAATTCATAGCCTTCTATAGTGGGGTCTGGTGGCTCAGGAATGTTTTGGTCAGTGTCAATATTATCCAAGCGATAAAGCCCACCATTATGAAGTA
>JAAYCD010000040.1 GCA_012744375.1 Erysipelotrichaceae bacterium
ACATAAGTTTCACCGTCTTTTTTATATGTGTAATTTATAGTGCTTGAATAATCTTTATCAGATTCCTGGCTTTTTAATGGTTCTACATATGAAAAATATTCGTTAATCATATCACCGACTTTTTCTTGAATGCAGACTGCAACCTTTTTTGTGGTTCCTAATGAAATTGCATCAGGGCCTTCAGTAATAAACAAAACTGTATCTTTTGGCAATCCCAATTCATAAATTGGCTTCTTGTGTCTTATAGCAATAAGATTTTTATCTTTTAATTCTTTGAGATTTTTATCCAATGAGTACGCTACCGATGTTGGAACGTACTCTTTCTTTTTGTAATCAAAATCATATAAATAGATTTCTTTGCCGATATAACCAGCTTTTAATTCTCTATTTTTCATTTTAAGCAACAAATCCAAAGAAACATGTAATATTTCAGATATTTCAACAAGTTTAGAGGATGGAACATCAATTGATCCAGAGGAATATTTCCAATCGCATTAGAACACCCATTAGTAATAGCGCTTAAGACTCACATATTCTTCTTTAGAACTATATCTATCTCAAGGGACAATTAACTTTGATTTCATGATGAAAGAAGTAAATATAATTCCCATCTTTCAAAAAATATTAGATATATATAGAATAAAATAGATGAAACTGAGTATTGTTATTCCTTGTTATAACGAAGCTAAAGATATTGTTAGTAACGTTAATAAAGTTAAAGAATACCTATCTAACAAAAAGATTAGTAATGAAATCATTCTTGTTAATGATGGAAGCAAAGACAACACTAAGGAAGTAATACAATCAATTCCCGATGTTATTGCGCTTTCATATGACAACAATAGAGGTAAAGGTGGCGCAGTTAAATATGGTATTGAACACACGACTGGTGACTATGTTTTATTCATGGACGCCGATTTATCAACCGATTTAAGTGCAATTGATAAAGTCATTGAACTGGCTCCTAAATATGATCTAATTATCGGTAGTAGACACGCTAAAGATAGTGTTATTAAAAAGAAACAACCATTACTTAGAATATTTATTGGTTGGTGCTGTCGTGTAATTGTCAATATGCTCTTTCGTCTGAAACTTAAAGACACGCAATGTGGATTTAAGGCAATAAGAACTGATATAGCTAAAAAAATCATCGATAAACAACTAGTTAATAACTTTGCTTTTGATGTTGAGTATTTATATATTGCTAAGTTAAATAATCTTTCAATGTATGAACTTGGTGTTATATGGCTAGACGATAGAACAAGCACCGTTTCACCAATTAAATCATCAATTAAGTTTTTCAAAGATCTAGCGTTTATTAAGAAAAACAAAAACAAATATCGTTTTGGTAATAACGACCAGCCAGAAGATTATATTAATAAACTATATCCAATATTTTTTATTAATGGTTTGATGGTTGTTTTAATTATCTTATTTCTTATTTTCTGCTTTACCAATCCTAACGAAGCCGATCCTAATAATGGTAATCATAGTAGTCTACCTGATAATTATCTTAATTTGGCTTTTCACAATAAGCTTATTGATATCATTGAAAAAGAAGTTGAAGATGCTGGTTTTACTTTTGAAGAAATAGAAGTGATTAACGCTGTTGCTATTCAAGATAACTATCCTAATAACTTCACACTCAATATTGCTTGCCGTAGCGAAAATAATGTCTATATCTATGAGTTAGAAGATTATCCGTATATAAATGCTAATGCGGATGATAATACCGCTTTTAAGTATTTGACTAAGCTTGGTGAATTTGATGCCAATCAAAAAGATGTGACGATGATTAAATATCCGCTAGAAGATGAAGTTTATAGTGAAAACAAAACCAATGGTTATATCTCCTATAGTGGTCGTTTTAGTGGTTATTATTTGTCTGATAATGTTTATAGAGTTTATTTTGATCAATCAATCGTAAATATCAGCAATCCTTATGAAGGCGCTCTATACACTAGTATTACCCAAAGTCATCAACTTTATAGTTATTACGAATTTTTGAGCCGATAATTATTGATTGTTTTCGAAGATTAAGTTTTCTTCGTTGTTGGCCATCTTAATTAATTATTTATTTGACTTCTTTTGCGCACTAACAAAATGTCGCCGATTTTCGGTCATGTTCCTTGGACAAAGTATCAAAACCGAATAATATAGCACTACCACATCCAGTTAGTTTGGTAGTGATAATAAAGGCGTTATTTTATACAAACATTACTTTTCGAGTCCTATTTTCTTATCGCAAAAAAGTCTAAAAAAACTAATGCAAGATAGTAACATTTCCCTTAGAATGAAATAGTTATGAAAAACTATTTAGCAAGTAGAAGTAAACAAAGCCTATCTAAGACCGACATTATCGCAATTGCCAACAAGGCTAAATTAGATGCCGCTAAAGGTAATAAAATTATCAATGCATCAATTGGCACTTATTTAGAAGAAGATAAAACTGTTGGTTATTTACCTGTGGTTAAAGAAACTTTAACAAAACATATTACCGATTCATTGGGTTATTCAAATACAATCGGTGATCAAGCCTATTTGAACGGAGTGATGAAATATGTTTTTGAAGATAAGTTGGA
The DNA here is from genome assembly GCA_012744375.1 of Erysipelotrichaceae bacterium. Classification (GTDB taxonomy): domain Bacteria; phylum Bacillota_I; class Bacilli_A; order RFN20; family CAG-826; genus RUG14515. The sequence continues at coordinate 2,583 of JAAYCD010000040.1, forward strand.
ACAGATTAATAAAATATATGCTCCTTTCATCGGTTCTACTTTAGGTGGGACAGGCGCGATTTCTATAATCTTTAACTTATATTTGGAAGAAGGAGAAGCTGTCTTACTTCCTGATGTCATGTGGACTAACTATATGCTTTTAGCACAGCAAGCTAAAGCCTCCTATATGACATACAAAATGTTTAATAATGATAATCGGCTTTCTATTGCTTCGATAAGACAAACTATTAGAAAAGCTTTCTTGAAACACCAACGTGCAGTTTTAGTTATTAATGACCCATGCCAAAACCCTACTGGTTATTGTATGGACCAACAGGAATATGATGAGTTATTTAAGATGCTCAATGAAGAAGGCAAAAAAGGTCAATTAGTTGTTTTATTTGATATTGCCTATATTCCTTTTGCCCATGTTAATTATGACCAATGTCCTTTAGCTGGAAAACTAGCCGAAGGTAACACTTCTTTCTTATCACTAATATGTTTTTCTACTTCTAAAATATTAGGAACATATGGCTTAAGAATGGGTGCGTTAATAGCTTTGTTAGACACCAAAAATGAGCGTGATGCTTTAGCCGCTTCGTTTGCTAAAATTGCTCGTGGCACCTATAGCGTTCCAGTTTCTAGCGGACAGGCCGCAGTTGCCAAAATATTTAATAATCCAGAAAAAGTCAACCAACTGCATAAAGAAATCAAAGAACTGTCTGATAGATTGTTTAAGCGCAGTATATTATTAATCGAAAAACTAAAAGAATATAAGATTGAACATTATCCTTACCACTGTGGTTTCTTTGTGACGATAAAAGTTAAAGATGCATTTAAATTGAGTGCACAATTAGAGCAAGAACATATGTATGTGGTACCGATGAATAAACGCTCGATCCGTTTAGCGCTTTCTGGATTAACCGAAGTTGAAATAGTGACTTTAATAAAAAGAATTAGCGAACTTAATTAACTAGTTATATTAAAACAAATAACCATCTAACTCTTTACACCGATAAAGAGTTTTTTTATTTTGTTTATATGGTATGATTTTGTCAATTGAATGAGGTGATTTTATGTATAAAAGCGCTTACTTAAATAACTTATTTTTTGAAGTAGTTACTAAGTACACCGAACAAAAAGAGTTTCTCGATGCGGTAGAACAATTTTTTGACTCGATGGATATTCTTTTAGAAAAAGACCCAACCATTGAACATAGCGGCGTATTAGAACGTTTACTCGTTCCAGAAAGAATCATTATGTTTAGAGTGGCTTGGCTTGATGATCATAACAAAATAGTAGTTAATACCGGTTATCGCGTTCAACATAGTTCCGCTCTTGGTCCATATAAAGGTGGGCTTAGATTTGAACCTTCAGTTAATCTATCGATTTTAAAAGGTTTAGCCTTTGAGCAAACTTTTAAAAATTGTTTAACAGGCTTACCTTTAGGTGGCGCTAAAGGGGGCAGTGATTTTGCACCAAAAGGAAAAAGCGATCATGAAATCATGAGATTTTGTCAAGCCTTTATGGCAGAACTATATCGTCATATCGGGCCAGACACTGATATCCCTGCTGGAGATTTTGGAGTTGGTGAACAAGAAATTGGTTATTTGTTTGGCTATTATAAAAAGCTTAAGAATGAATTTACTGGTGCTATCACAGGAAAAGGGGTTTCATATGGCGGATCTTTACTTCGCCCAGAAGCAACAGGATATGGTTTAATTTATTTTGTAGAAGAAATGCTTAAAACGTATTTTAAGAGTGATATTAAAGGAAAACGCATTCTTATTTCAGGCAACGGCAAAGTCGGCTCTATGGCCGCTTTAAAGGCAAAAGAAATGGGTGCTATTATCGTTGGCATGTCAGCTTCTAAAGGATATGTTGCAGATCCTAATGGTTTAGACATAGATTTAATACTGAAGATTGCTAAAAATAAAGGTAGTTTAATGCAAGACTATTTAAAAGTTTATCCTGATGTAGTTCACGGAGAAACTAGTAGTGACTTATGGAACATTCCTTGTGATATAGCCTTACCTTGCGCTACACAAGAAGAAATAAAAATGGATGCGGCTAAAAACTTAAAAACTAATGGATGTATGTTAGTAGCAGAAGGAGCGAACATGCCAGTAACTTTAGAAGCTATTAAGTACTTTAATGATAACGGTGTTTTATTTGCTCCAGGCAAAGCCGCAAATGCTGGAGGAGTGGCCGTTTCTAATTTAGAAATGAGTCAAAACGCCTTGCACTTATCTTGGAATAAAGAAGAAGTTGATGCCAAACTGAAAAGCATCATGCAAAGTATCTTTAAAAAGTGCCATGAAGCCTCGGTCAAATATGGCCAGCCAAACAATTTGGCACTAGGGGCAAATATCGCTGGATTCTTAAAAGTTTATGAAGCGATGCTTGCTCAAGGTGTAGTTTAATAATTAAATAGAGTTGAATATTGATAAATGCCCGACTATTATGTTTGGCATTTTATTTATTAAAATAATTCAGTTGAATGTTTAATGTCACATTGCTTATGTTATTAACGAAAATGTAAAGAATGATTTACCAAGAATAGCAAGCAAATATAATATATAATATTATAAAATTAAATTATTTTGCTTCGGTAAACTTAGCATTACATTTTATTCTTGAAAAAGGTTATCAAAGTGTTTTATGATGAACGAAATCGAGGAAAATATATGACAATAGGTGAAAAAATTACGCATTTACGCATTGTGAGCAATATATCACAAGAGGAATTGGCGGGTATTCTTAAGGTGTCTCGCCAATCTTTGTCTAAATGGGAAAATGGTGATGTTTTACCAAGCTTAGACAAAATAAAAGAGTTGTGTGCTTTATTTAAAGTGACCGCGGATGAACTTATTGACGATAATATCGTCATCCATAGAGGAAGAAAAATTGAACTTCCCGACGAAAACATCAAAATCAAATATTTTGGTACAGATGGATTTAGAGGCGAAGCTAACGAACAACTTAATTCCGATCGCGCCTATAAGATTGGTCGCTTCATCGGTTGGTTTTATGGTAATCCAAAATATACGATGCAAAAGGTCGGTTATCGCCCAAAAATCGTTATTGGAAAAGACACTAGAAGATCTTCCTACATGTTTGAATACGCAGTGGCAGCAGGTGCGGCCGCGAGCGGAGCGGATGTAGAACTACTTCACGTAACTACGACACCTTCTGTTAGTTATATCGTTAGGCAAGACTGCTTTGATTGTGGGGTAATGATTACTGCTTCGCACAATCCTTTCCATGATAATGGCATTAAAATTATTAATAGCAATGGTGAAAAAATTGAAGATGGGATTGCATATTTAGCCGAAGCTTATTTAGATGGTGACTTTGCTACTTTAGGAATTGAAGGCGATGATTTACCATTCGCCAAAAGAGAAAATGTCGGCACGATTAATGATTACTCTTCTGGTAGAAACAGATATATCGCTTATTTAATTTCATTAGCGAAACACAGTATGAAAAAACTCAAGATTGGTTTAGATACTGCAAATGGCGCTTCTTGGATGATTGCCAAATCAGTTTTTGAAGCTTTAGGAGCACAAGTATTTATTATTAATAATCGCCCAGATGGCATAAACATTAACGTTAATGCAGGAAGCACACATATCGAACCTTTCAGTAAATTTGTTAAACAAAACAAATTAGATGTTGGCTTTGCTTTTGACGGCGATGCCGATCGTTGTCTAGCGGTTGATGAAAACGGTAAAGTCGTTGATGGCGATAAGATTATTTATTTATTAGCTAATAAACTTAAAAATGAGGGTGCCTTAGAAGGCGATACAGTCGTGACTACAGTGATGTCTAATTCAGGATTAGCCAAAGCCTTAAAACAAATCGGGGTAAAAATGGTTAGAACCCAAGTTGGTGATCGCTATGTTTTTGAGAAGATGTGTAGTGATGGTTATGTTTTGGGCGGCGAACAGTCGGGCCACGTGATTATTAAAAAATATGCAACGACAGGTGATGGTATCTTAACCGCAATCATGGTTGCCGAAACGATGCTTGAACAAAAAGAATCTTTGTCTAAACTCGTTGCGCCAGTAAAAGTCGTCCCTCAAATATTAAAAAATGTCCGCGTCACTGATAAAGCGGCTGTGATGGAAGATCAAGTCGTTTTAGCTAAGTTTGACGAAATTAACGGAGAAATCGGTGATAATGGTCGCGCTTTATTAAGACAATCCGGCACCGAACCTATGGTTAGAATCATGCTTGAACTTGCTAGCCAAGAAAAGTGTGAAGAATATATTGAACGCATTTTTAATGTCATTAAGAAAAGAGGTTATGTGTTAAGTGAATAAGTTGATGATTAAAACTAGTGAACTATTTGACCTTAGTAATTCGTTTTTAAAATGTTATTTTGACAAGACGACCTATCCTTGGGAACTCTTGCCTGAAATAAAAACCATCATTCAAGAATTATTAGACAAAGGTATCCCCGGTTATCGCTTAATTAGTGAAGGCGTTTTAGTGGGAGAAGGAGTGAGTATCGCTCCGACCGCCACAATTGTTCCACCCGCAATCATCGGCGCGAAGACGGAAATTAGACCCGGAGCATATTTAAGAGGTAATGTTATCGTCGGAGATAACTGTATCTTAGGTAATTCTTGCGAATTCAAAAACTGCATTTTGCTCTACCATGTGCAAGTGCCGCATTACAGTTATGTGGGAGATTCCATATTAGGTAACTATGCCCATATGGGCGCAGGCTCAATTTGCTCTAACTTAAAAAGCGCTAATGATTATGTAGTCGTTCGCGCTGATAAAGATTATCAAACTGGGTTAAGAAAGTTTGGTGCTATTCTTGGCGATTATGCAGACATCGGCTGTCAAAGTGTGCTTAATCCTGGCACCATCATTGGTCCACATACACAAATTTACCCTCTCAGCATGGTAAGAGGCGTTGTTCCTGAAAGGAGTATTTATAAGGGCAAAGATAATATCGTTGCCAAAGAAAATAGGTAAACAACAATGAAAATTATCGTCGGTAACAATCATCAAATTAGTGCTTTAATAGCAGAACAATTCATCAATCAAATTAAACAAAAACCTAACAGTGTCCTTGGCCTTGCCACTGGCACATCCCCCTTAGAAGTTTACGCTAATCTCATCAAAGCCAACAAAGAAGGTATCATCTCATTTAAAGACGTCATCACCTTTAATCTCGATGAATATCTCGGTCTAGATGAACATCATCCGCAGTCATATCGTTACTTCATGGATGTGAACTTGTTCAATTATATCGACATCAATAAAAGCAATACCCACGTCTTAAAAGGCGTCGGTAACTGTGAAGATTGTGCTAATCAATACGATCAACAAATCGTTGAAGCAGGCGGTATTGACTTACAAATTCTCGGTTTGGGTAGTGATGGCCACATCGCCTTTAATGAACCAGGAACAGCCTTTGGTTCGTTAACTCATATCGCTGAATTAACAGAAAGCACCATCAAAGACAATTCGCGTTTGTTCACTTGTGTTTCCGAAGTACCTAAGAAAGCGATAACCATGGGACTTAAGAGCATTATGAACGCGAAAAAGATTGTCTTAATCGCCACAGGCGAAAACAAAGCTAAGGCGGTTTATAATCTACTTAAAGGTCCAGTCACTGAAGCAGTCCCTTGTTCGATTTTACAGCTTCATCCAGATTGCACAATTTATGTAGACGAAGCAGCATATAGCTTAGTGAAATAAAGAAATAGAGGCATGAATGAAAGCCTCTTTTCTTATAGTTTAATCACCTTATTTATCGCTGCTTTTTATTCATTAGCGAGTATTGCTTTAATGTGTTCGACGGTAGTTTGTTCAAGCAAGGCGTTGAGCATAAAACCAAAGGCTTCCACCGCTTCATCTTCTTCATTTAAACCATAGGCTGAATAATGTAGTTCTAAATAGTATTTATCGTTAATCGCGGTAATATAGGCTTTGAACCAAGGGTTATTTTCATTGAAGTTATTAATGATAAATAAACGATCGGTTGTCTTTTCCGCTTCATTAAAAGTCAAAAATAAATGAATAGTGCCACTTTCATAGGCAACTAGTCGACAATAGACTGCTTCAGGAAAATAATCTTTAGCGACAATCGCGGTATGAAGCATTAAAACGTCTTGATTATGTTCTTGGACTTGTAGACCAATTTTTTCACCTAGCTTGAGTAGTTTTTGTTTTAAATTATTGAGATCCATAAATTCAATTCCTCGAATAGTTATCGTATTATAGCATATTTACTTTATTTATTATTCGCATATGTATAAAATAATATGGCTATGAAGTTAAGTATTGTTATCCCTTGTTATAACGAGGCAAAAGATATTGTAAGTAACGCAAATAAAGTGAAAGATTATTTAGTGGAAAATCTTATCGACCATGAAATTATTTTAGTTAACGATGGTAGTAAAGATAACACTAAAGAAGTCATCGAATCTATTCCAGGAGTAGTTGCTCTTTCTTATGATAAAAATCGTGGTAAGGGTGGTGCGGTAAAATACGGCATTGAACATGCTAAAGGTGACTATGTTATTTTTATGGATGCGGATTTATCGACCGATTTAAGCGCCGTTCAAGCAGTATTAAAACTTATTCCTCAATATGACTTTGTTTTAGGTTCTAGACACGCTAAAACTAGTGTTATAAAAAAGAAACAACCAGCGTTAAGAGTGTTTATCGGTTGGGGTTGTAGAAAAATCGTTAACATGATGTTCCGCCTTAAACTCAAAGACACACAATGTGGATTTAAAGCGATTAGAACTGACATCGCTAAAAAGATAGTTGCAAAGCAATTAGTCACTAATTTTGCTTTTGATGTTGAATATATTTATATTGCTAAACTAAATAACATCTCAATGTATGAACTAGGCATCGTTTGGCAAGACGATAGAACTAGCACCGTTTCACCAATTAAATCATCAATTAAGTTTTTCAAAGACTTAGCGTTTATTAAAAAACATAAAAAAGACTACTATTTTGATAAGTAGTCTAATCAAGCGCTAACTTTAATAAGTTATCGTCATCTAATAATTTATCAACATCATCTGGTAAAGCTAATACCAGATTTTTTGTTTTTTGATAAAAAGTGTTAATGAGTTTGTCGTAATACGTTTTAGCGTAGCGATAATTGCTTTCGTCTTTACCTTCTAATTGTTCTTCTAAAAGCGTAATCATATTTCTTCTAAGCAAAGCGATTAACGAAGTTTCAAGCCAACAATCGATGTTGCGATTAATTCTTTTTAAAGCGACAAATAATTCCAAGCCATCATCAGCGTTATGCCATAAATCAGCGAATAGATAATCGTATTGTTCGCCTTTTTGGTTTTTTCGTAAAAACGCTAAGGCGTCATCTTTAATAACAATAATTTTTTCTTTATTAGGAAAATTTGGAATAATTATTTCTTCAAACAAAGCGATAATGGCAGGATCTTTTTCAATAATGGTAATACTTTTTACTTCCTTTTTCAAAGCAAGCATAAAAGGCACATATCCCATGCCCAAACCAAGTACTAAAACTTGACCTTTACCCTTTTCGATATAAGGTTTCATCGTTTGTATTTCATTGGGATTAAGTGACATCCAAACATTTTGATTATTAACAAGCGCTAAATATGAAAATTCAGTATCAAAATAACCAATAGCGGAATGCTCTTGATATTTATCGTCTACTTTTATGTCATCATAAGCGAATAGTTGATACGGAGAATAGGTTAAATATTTTAATACATACGGACCCTTTTTTCCTTGTGAGGAAATTGCTTTTACATATGGATTATTTAGATACTCTTCGGGATCAAGTTTCTTTAAATTTTTCAAAAAATAGTCATTCATTATACGAATATTATCGGCATTATCACGATCTAATTGATAAAAGTCGAATAGTATTTCGATGATTGATTCATATTCACTTTTTCCTTCGGTAACTAGGTTATCAATCACATCTTTTGAAAAAATATCTACATAACTAAAAGCCGACCATAACATGTCTGCGACATTGATATTGATATTATTAATATCAACGATTGAAGTAACAAAATCTATACATTTTATTTTCATAGTTTAATTAAACCACACTTACTGGGATTTGTTGCATTTTTGTTTTAGTGGGCGCACATTATTCGTATGATATTAATTATAAGATTCTAGGAGGCACAACTATGAAAGGTTTAATAAAATCTTTAATCATCATCCTGGTTATTTTCGTGGTCATTCCAATCACGCTGCTTTTTGTCTTTGTTTTTGACACAAGTCGCATGAACGTTACATATGACGAAAACTTTAATGGTGAGAAATGGACCAATGCGTTAGTCATGGATTCTCTCGACCATACTGTTAGTGAAAAGAAAGTTAAATTTTCCGTCACGGAATCAGACATAAATAACTTTATCAAGGTTACTTTAAAAGATAGCCCTGAAATTACTCAATATCTCACTCAACTCGCGGTCGACATTAAAGACGATAGTTATGAATTAAGCGCTTCTGGTAAGTACACTGTTTTTGAAACTAGAGCCAGATTGACCGTTAAGTTATCAAGAGAATTAGTGACTAATGGCGAAGAACAAAAAGAAGCTTTAGTCTTACAAATCCAAAACTTAACCCTTGGAAGAATTACTAAACTCAAAGAAGTCATCATGTTTTTTGTCAAGCAATTTCTCAATAATGATATGATGGATAACTTTGTGCAAGACTTTAATCTCCACTTTGATTTAGCCAATGATAAATTATTCATTTATATGGATGATTTAAAAGGATTAATCAACGATGTTGCTTCTGATGATGGAGGCAATAGTGATTTCTTCTTCACTTTCTTAAATGATTTCTTCGATCAAAACCTAATCACTTTTAGTTTTTATGCCGATGAAGCCTTTAGTGTTGAAGTTGATTTAGAACCATTAACTGGCAATGACTTTGGTGATGGGCAATATGTCTATTATCCAATGGAATATGAAAACACAACTACTAATTTGACAATTAATGGTGTCACTAAGAAATTATCCTTAGACGTAATTAAAGAAGCATTAGTCGCTTTATTAGATGCTGGTTTAATCGAAGAAACAGATCTTTCGAAAGTGAGTGACTACTTGTTTAATGGTTATAAAGTAAACGGTTTAGAAAATAATGCTCCTGATGCTGATTTAAGTGTTATTGGCATTAATAACAAAGCCACTTATCCTGGATTTAACTTAGTGGCCGCCACATCTTTAGAAGATATCGTTTCTAACTCAGTCGCTTCTTTCCAAGATTATAATCCTGCTGAAGATGAATTTGATTTAGCAAATATTCATGAAGCGGACATCAACACTTTCTTAAAATCACAAGAATTGTTTGGCAATAAATTTTTCCTAACTCGTGAAGTTGCTGATGATGAATATAAAGTTAGCTATATCGCCTTAGATAATGCATATATTAATCTAACTGATGAAAATGCCTATATGAGCTTAGGTTTAAATCTTAATGGCTTAGAGACAATTATCACTTTAGCGATGGCTAATGACGAAACCAATACCGATCCAGAAAAACTCATCTACGACGTTGAAAATATTTATTTTGGCGCGGAAGAGGAAGGTTTCGACGTTTCAGACGAAACAAGAAGCTTCTTATACGAAACTCTTGCAGAAACGATTCAAGATGGTGCATTTACATTCTCTAACGATGGCAAGATGACAATCTCATTTGATAGTTTCATTGATGAAGCGATTAACAGTGTTAACACTGGTAACCCAGTTTACGACAATATGTATAAATCGTTCTTACAAAATGATGCAGATTTCTCTATTGTTGTTGTGGGCGATCAAATCACCGACAATTCCACAGTTAGAATCACAGCGACACGTCGGATATAACTGACAACATCCAAAAGCAGCGCTTAATCGCGTTGCTTTTTTCTGACTCAATAAAAAATAAGGTGGTTTAGGGTGGTCCACTGAGTAGAAAACCTAAAAACATTCAAAAATAAGGTGGTGTCTTACCAAATAGGCACCGCCTTTCCTTTTTTATAGGTCAAAAGCAACAT